>CAYMNX010000182.1:0-11050 GCA_964391905.1 uncultured Rhizobiaceae bacterium | reverse complement strand
CGACGAGCTGCACGCCCTCGCCAAGGGCCTCCTCGAATTCGAGACGCTCTCGATCGATGAGATCAAGCGCGTCATCCGCGGCGAGAAGATCATCCGCGATACCGGTGGTCCGGTCGAGCCGCCACCCGCGCCGACGCCGGGCCGCCGCTCCTCGGTTCCGCCGGCCGGCCGCGACAAGCCTGCCGGCGGCTATGAGCCCGAGCCGCAGCCGGGCGGGTAACCATCACAATTGTTCAGGATTGCTGCAACCGCCATTCAGTCGAGTGGCGGTTGTTTTTTGGGCGGCTTTGGGGTCATATCGAGCGATTCCGGACTTAAGCGTTTCTTGACTATTCGGGGCCAAGTTGAGGCTCCGATCATCGCCCGGAACGAGGGAGCAACTTGAAGCCAACCGTCACGCGCAGGTTGTTCGGGACCGACGGAGTCCGCGGCACCGCCAATAACGAGCCCATGACCGCAGAGACGGTCTTGAAGCTCGCCATGTCCGCGGGGCTGGTCTTGCGCCGCGGCGACCATCGCCATCTCGTCGTCATCGGCAAGGACACGCGGCTCTCGGGCTACATGCTCGAACCAGCGCTGACCGCCGGCTTCATCGCCATGGGCATGGATGTCGTGCTCGTCGGCCCGCTGCCGACGCCTGCGATCGCCATGCTGACGCGCAGCTTGCGCGCCGATCTCGGCGTGATGATCTCCGCCTCGCACAATCCGTTCCAGGATAACGGCATCAAGTTCTTCGGACCCGACGGCTACAAGCTCTCGGATGAGATCGAAGCCGCAATCGAAGCGAATGTCGGCCGCGCCGCGGCCGAGCGCGCGCCCGCGGTCGAGTTGGGGCGCGCGAAGCGCCTCGAAGACGCCGCCGGCCGCTATATCGAATTCGTCAAATACAGCTTCCCGCGCCGCTTGCGCCTCGACGGGCTGAAAGTCGTCGTCGATTGCGCCAATGGCGCCGCCTATAAAGCCGCGCCGACGGTGTTGTGGGAGCTGGGCGCCGAGGTGATTCCGATCGGCGTCACGCCCGACGGGCTCAACATCAACCGCGATTGCGGCACGGTCTTGACCACCGCGATGCAGCGCGAAGTCGTGGCTCAAGGCGCCGATCTCGGCATCGCGCTCGACGGCGATGCCGATCGGCTGCTGATGGCGGATGAGAACGGACAGTTGCTCGACGGCGATCAGCTCATGGCGCTGATCGCGACGCAATGGTACCGCGCCGGCCAATTGGCGAAGGCAGGCGTCGTCGCCACGGTAATGTCGAATTTCGGCTTCGAGCGCTTCCTGACCGAGCGTGGCATCGCGCTGACCCGCGCGGCGGTCGGCGACCGCTATGTCGTCGAAACCATGCGCCGCATCGGTAGCAATCTCGGTGGCGAGCAATCGGGCCACATCATCCTCGGCGATTATTCCACCACCGGCGACGGGCTCATGGCCGGCTTGCAGGTGCTCGCCGCCATCGTCGAGGCCGATATGCCGGTCAGCCAAGTCTGCAATGTCTTCGCGCCGGTACCGCAGCTTCTGCACAATGTGCGCTGTGACGGCGGTGTCGCGCTGCAATCGGAAGCGGTCAAGGCGGCGATTGGCGCGGGCGAGCAGCGCCTCGGCAATCGCGGCCGTCTGCTGGTGCGCAAATCCGGCACCGAGCCGCTGTTGCGCATCATGGCCGAAGGCGAGGACGAGACGCTCCTCGCCGACATCGTCGCCGAGATCGCGGCGGCGGCGGCACAGGCCGGCGTTCCGGAGGGAAACGCGGCCGAATGAAGGGCCGCGTGCTGATCATCGCCGGATCGGATTCGGGCGGCGGCGCCGGCATTCAAGCGGACATCAAGACGGTGACGGCGCTCGGCGGCTATGCCGCCACGGCGGTAACGGCGCTGACCGCGCAAAACACCGAGGGCGTCCAGGGCATCCTCCCCGTTCCGCCGGATTTCGTGAGGCAGCAGATCGTCTCGATCTTGAGCGATATCGGCGCCGACAGCATCAAGACCGGCATGCTCTTGGATCACGGCGTGATCGAGGCGGCGGCCGCTGCAATCGAGGCCGGCGCCACGAATGCGCCACTCGTCGTCGATCCGGTGATGGTGGCATCGACCGGCGCGCGCCTTCTTGACGAGCGCGCGCTCGACGCGCTCGAGCGGCTCATCGCACGCGCCGCGGTGGTGACGCCCAACGCGCCGGAGGCGCAGGCGCTGACGGGCGAGCGCATCACTGATCTCGACAGCATGCGCCGCGCCGCCGATGCGCTCTTGAAGCGCGGGGCGCAGGCGGTGATGGTGAAGGGCGGGCACTTGCCTGGCGACGTTCTGCGCGATCTCGTTGTTACGGCGGCAGGCGAGAGCTTCGTGCTCGAGGCAACGCGCGTCGAAACGCGCCACACTCATGGAACCGGCTGCACCCTCGCCTCGGCGATCGCCGCGGGGGTGGCGCAGGGGCTCGCGTTGCGACCTGCCATCGAGCGCGCGCATGGTTTCGTTCAAGCGGCGATCCGCGCGGCGCCCGGCTTCGGACGCGGCCACGGTCCGCTCAATCACGCTTGGCGTATCGAGCGATGATCGCGCCGCGTTATTTCGAGGATTTTCTGCCCGGCGACAAGTTCTCGACCGGTCGCGCCACCGTCACCGAGGCGATGATCCTCGATTTCGCGAAGAGCTACGATCCGCAGCCTTTCCACACCGATGCCGCGGCCGCGGCGCAGACGATCTATGGCGGGCTGATCGCGAGCGGCTTTCAGACCTTGGCCCTGGGGTTCCGGCTGGTTTGGGACACGGGCCTCATCGCCGCCTCGAGCATGGGCTCACCGGGCTTCGACGAGCTGCGCTGGCTGAAGCCCGTCAGGCCCGGCGATACGATCCATGTCGAGGGCGAGGTCGTCGAGCAAACGCCGTCGCGCTCGAAACCCGATCGCGGCATCGTCCGCATCGCCTATCGCTACATCAATCAGAATGCGGAAGTCGTTCTGACCTTCACGGCAATGCATTTGCTGCGGCGCCGCTGACGGCCCGACCTCCTTCCGCGAAGGCGGCAAAGCACCGCCGTAGAATCGTTGACCGCAACGATCGAAATGCGGAAACTCGCGGGAAAGAAATCGATCTCAGGGGGAGGAAGCTCATCATGCGCGTGTTAGGTGTATGCGGATTTGCGACGGCCGTGCGCTATGCCGCATTCGGCCTTGCGGCTCTTGGCGCCTTCGTTGCGCCGGCGCGCGCCGAACAGACGGTGCTCGCGATTCCGGGTCAAAACGTGCTCTTCCTCTCGCGCTACATCGCCGAGGACCTGCATCTCTGGCAAAAGCAGGGCCTCGATGTGAAGGTCCTCAACATCATCGGCATCGGCTCCATGAATGCGGTGATCTCGGGCTCCGCGGATTTCTCGATGTCGTCGGGTGCCACCATCACGCGCGCCTATGCGCGGGGCCAAAAGCTCGTGGCGCTCCTGACCGCGATCAGCCAATCGGGACAGTCGATCGTGTTGCGCAAGGAGGTTGCGGAAGCCGCGCATTTCGATCCCAACGCGCCGCTTAAGATCCGCGGGCAAGTCTTGAAGGGCAAGACGATGGCGATCGGCGGCGTCGGCGCCATTCCCGATGTCGTTCTCAAAGTCGTGGCAAAGGATGCAGGGCTCGCTCCCGATCAGGTCGTCGCGACGCCGATGCAGCCGCCGGAATTCATGGCCGCGTTTGCCACGAAAAAAATCGACGGATTTTCCAACAGCCCGCCTTTCGTCGAGCAAGTCGTGCTCGACGGCACTGGCGTCATGATCACCGATTCGCGCAAAGGCGAGCCGACGGAATTCTCGCCGGTTTCGGCGGCGCTGCTTCTGGGCCGCGCCGATTTTTGCGCAACGCATCAAGCGGTCTGTCAAAAAATGGTCCACGGCATTTTCGAGGCGACGCAGATCATCCGCGAAAAACCGCAAGAGGCGCTTGCCGTCATGAAGGCGCATTTCGGCACCTATGACGACAAGGTGCTTGCGGCGGCCTATGAGACGGTGAAGGCGATGACGCCCGAGCGGCCGATCACGACGCCGAAGGAGCTCGAGAATGGCGACAATATGAACGCCGCAGCGGGCTTCATGAAACCCGAGGACAAGCTCGCCGATTATCAGGCGCTCATCGATAATCAGTTTATCAAATAGGGCGAGGCTGCATGCTTGAACCCGATTGCCGCGCCGCTATATCGACGCTGCGATAGGCGCACCGGTATCGAGCGCGGAGATGGCAATGAGCCCCGAGGCGGCCACCTTGATTGGATTCGTCGGCGTCGCGATGGTGCTGGCCGCCTATTTCGCCAATCAGCAGCGCTGGCTCCGCTCCGAGGATTGGCGGTTTCCCGTCGTCAATCTCGTGGGCTCGTGCCTCATCTTGGTTTCGCTTTATACGGAATGGAATTTTCCGTCCTTCGTGATCAATTCCTGTTGGGTTGCGATCAGCCTCTGGGGATTGGTGAAGGGGCGGCGCATGCCGGCTTCCGAGTAAAGGCGGGGATCGCGATTGGAGATGGCGATCGACGCCTTCACGCTCAGCGGTCTCGCCGGCGTCGCGGTGATCCTCGGCGCCTATTTCGCCAATCAGCAACGCTGGCTGCGCTCGGAGGATTGGCGCTTCCCGCTCGCCAATATGATTGGGTCGTGCCTCATTTTGGTGTCGTTCTATACCGCCTGGAACTTGCCGGCGGCGATCATCGAAGTGTGCTGGGCCGCGATCAGCCTCTGGGGCCTGGTAAAAGGATGGTTTACGCGGGCATCGCGCTAGCGATGTGAGCTGGCATACAAGGGTCGCGGAAAATAAGCGCGCTGCGGCTCCGCGCCGCAGATTTCTCAGTTGACGGTCGTTCTCGTTCCCCGTAGTTTCCGCAGCGGGACACGCCCCCCCAACGGGGCGCATCTATTCTGGAAGGAATAGCGTCATGAAGCCGCAACGCCGGCCCGCTAACCCCAATTTCTCTTCTGGCCCTTGCGCCAAACGCCCCGGATACTCGCTGGCGGCGCTTGAAAACGCGCTCTTGGGCCGCTCCCATCGCTCGAAGCTCGGCAAGGCTCGCCTCAAGGAGGTGGTCGACCGCTCGCGCAATCTTCTCGGCATGCCGAAGGATTACCGGCTCGGCATCGTGCCGGCCTCCGATACCGGCGCCGTCGAGATGGTGCTGTGGTCGATGCTCGGCGCGCGCGGCGTCGACGCCCTCAGCTGGGAAAGCTTCGGCGAAGGCTGGGTCACGGATATCGAGAAGCAGCTGAAGATCAAGGATCTGCGCGTGATGCGCGCGCCCTACGGCAAGATTCCCGACTTGGCGCAGGTCGATTGGGACCGCGACGTGGTCTTCACCTGGAACGGCACGACCTCCGGCGGGCGAATCCCGAACGGCGATTGGATCAAGGCCGATCGTAAAGGGCTCGCGATTTGCGATGCAACCTCGGGCGTCTTCGCCATGGATCTGCCATGGGAGAAGCTCGACGTCATCACCTGGTCCTGGCAGAAGGTGCTGGGCGGTGAGGCGGCGCATGGCATGCTCGCCTTGAGCCCGCGCGCGGTTGAGCGGCTCGAGACTTACACGCCGCCCTGGCCCTTGCCGAAGATCTTCCGCATGACCTCGAAAGGCAAGTTCAGCGAAGGCATCTTCAAGGAAGAGACGATCAACACGCCTTCGCTGCTTGCGGCCGAAGATGCGATCGACAGCCTCAAATGGGCGGAATCGATCGGCGGCCTTTCGGCCTTGAAGGCGCGCTGCGAAGGCAATCTCGCCGCGATTGCGGCTTGGGTCGAGCGCACGCCGTGGGTCGATTTCCTCGTCGAGGATCCGAAGATCCGCTCTTGCACCTCGGTCTGCTTGAAGATCGTCGCCGATGGTTTCGACAAGCTGCCGGCCGATCAGCAATGGGCGCAGGTAAAGAAGATTGAGGCGCTCCTCGATGCCGAGGGCGTTGCCTACGACATCGCCGGCCATCGCGACGCGGTCCCGGGCTTGCGCATCTGGTGCGGCGCCACGATCGAGCGCAGCGACGTCGAGGCGCTTTTGCCTTGGCTCGACTGGGCCTTCGCCGAAGCCAGCCAAGCCGCCGCCGCGGCCTGATCCCCCTTTTCGAACAACTGATAACGGACGGAGTCTCGCCATGCCGAGAGTCTTGATTTCCGACGAGCTGAGCCCGCGCGCCGTCGAGATTTTCAAAGAGCGGGGCGTCGAGGTCGAGGTCAACACCAAGCTGACCCCTGACGATCTGAAGCGCGAGATCGGGAAGTATGATGGCCTCGCCGTGCGCTCGGCGACCAAAGCGACCAAAGCGGTCCTCGAGCACGCGAAGAACCTCAAGGTCATCGGTCGTGCCGGCATCGGCGTCGACAATATCGACATTCCCGCCGCGACACAGCGCGGCATCGTCGTGATGAACACGCCCTATGGCAATTCGATCACCACGGCGGAGCACGCGATCGCGATGATGATGGCGCTGGCGCGCGAGCTGCCGGCGGCCGATAGCTCGACCCAGGCCGGCAAATGGGAGAAATCGCGCTTCATGGGCGTCGAGCTCACGGCCAAGACCTTGGGCATCATTGGCTGCGGCAATGTCGGCTCGATCGTCGCCGACCGCGCCTTGGGCCTCAAGATGAAGGTCATCGCCTATGATCCGTTCCTGACGCCCGAGCGCGCGGTGGCGCTCGGCGTCGAGAAGGTCGAGCTCGATGATCTTTTTGCGCGCGCCGATTTCATCACGCTCCACACGCCATTGACCGACGCGACCAGGAACATCATCGACGCGAAAGCGATCGCGAAGATGAAAGAGGGCGTGCGCATCATCAACTGCGCGCGCGGCGGCCTGATCGTCGAGGCCGATCTGAAGGCGGCGCTCGATTCTGGCCATGTCGCCGGCGCCGCGATCGACGTGTTTCCGGTCGAGCCGGCGAAGGAAAATATCCTTTTCGGCCATCCGCGCCTCGTTGCGACGCCGCATCTGGGCGCCTCGACCACCGAGGCGCAGGAAAACGTCGCGCTCCAGATCGCGGAGCAGATGGCCGATTATCTGATGACCGGCGCCGTCGTGAACGCGCTCAACATGCCGTCGCTCTCGGCCGAGGATGCGGCGCGGCTCAAGCCCTATCTGAAGCTTGCCGAAGAGCTCGGCAGCTTCGCGGGCCAATTGACCGATGTCGGTCTCTCGAGCGTCGAGGTCGCCTATTCCGGCGCCGCGGCCGAGCTCAATGTGAAGCCCTTAACCGCGACCGCGCTAACGGCGTTACTGCGTCCGCAGCTTGCGACCGTCAACATGGTCAACGTGCCGGTCATCTGCAAAGAGCGCAACATCACCATCAACGAGACGCGCAGCACGGATGATACCGATTATCACACGCTGATCCGCCTCACCGTTACCTCGGGCAATATGCGCCGGAGCGTTGCCGGTACCTTGTTCGGCGGCGACAAGCCGCGCATCGTCGAGATCGAGGATATCCCGATGGAGGCGGAGCTCGGCCAGCACATGCTGTTCGTGCGCAATCAGGACAAGCCCGGTTTCATCGGCAATCTCGGCCGCACCTTGGGCGAGGCGGGCATCAATATCGCGACTTTCCATCTCGGCCGCAAAGCGGCGGGGCAGGATGCGATCTGTCTGGTCCAGGTCGATCAGCCGCTCGACGAGGGCGTGCTCGCCCAAGTCTGCGCCATCCCCAATGTGATGCAGGTTCGCCAACTGCATTTCTAAGCACGAGTTTCTCGTCAACAAGCTTCGATCGCGTGATGCCCCCCACCCTAACCCTCCCCTCGAGGGAGCCTCGAGGGGGAGGGAAGGGAGGGGGTGAGGTCGGCGCTCGATTTTGATCGAATAGTGCTTTGGCGCGATCGTTGAACGACGCGCTCACGCAAAGAGCTTCTGGATTTCCGGGTAGGTGAGAGGCGAGGCGAGGGCGTCGAAGCGCCCGGTCTCGAGCAGCTCCTTGCCGATTCCGATCGTGGTGCCGAGCGCGGCCGCGGCAATGCCGCTTGCCGTGCTCACCCGCGCGACGCCGAGCTGCTCCAGCTCGGCCAATGTTGGTCCGCCGGCATGGGCCATCAAATTGACGGGCGCGCCGAGCGCTTTGACAAAGCGCGCGATGCTTTGCGGGGCGCTCAAGCCGATAGGATAGAGGCAGTCGGCGCCGGCCGCGAGATAGGCGCGGCCGCGCTCGACGGCTTCATCGAAGCGCGAGAGGTCGCGGCCACGGCTTGCGAGAAAGAGATCGATCCGGGCATTGATGACGATAGGCACGCCGACCGCCGTCGCGGCGGCGCGCGCCGTGCGCAGACGCATCGCCGCCTCCTCGAGCGGAAGCAGGCGGGTCGGATCGCCGGGCGTGCCGTCCTCGAGATTGACGCCGACCGCGCCGATCCCGATCACCTCCGCAATGCGCGTTGCCAGGAACTCCGGTGTTGGCGCGTAGCCGGCCTCGATATCGGCGGTGACGGCGCAGCGTCCAGCGCGGACGATACGGGCCGTCGCCGCCACCACCTCGGGCCACGGCGCCGCTTCGCCATCGGCATAGCCGAGCGACCAGGCAACGCCCGCGCTCGTCGTCGCCAGCATGTCGAAACCGGCGCCAGCGAGGATGCGCGCGCTTGCCCCGTCCCAGGCATTGGGCAGCAGCAATGGCGGCGCGCGATGGTGGCGCGCGCGA
The DNA here is from genome assembly GCA_964391905.1 of uncultured Rhizobiaceae bacterium. Classification (GTDB taxonomy): domain Bacteria; phylum Pseudomonadota; class Alphaproteobacteria; order ATCC43930; family CGMCC-115725; genus CAIKMD01. The sequence continues at coordinate 2,421 of CAYMNX010000182.1, read as the reverse complement.
AACGTCTCCGCGAGCTGTGCTTGTTCGGCGACGCTTATCATGAAACGACTTTCGGCGAGTCCGTTGGCGGCGTCACTTGGAACGCGATCGAGATCCGATTCCAGCCATTGATGACCACGACGGCGAGAGTGAGATCGACGAGCTCCAACTCGCTGAATTCGCGGCGCGCCTCCTCATAGACGTCGTCCGGAACGTGACCGATAGTCACGGCCTCGGTCCAGGCGAGCGCCGCGCGCTCGCGTGCCGTATAGATCGGCGCCTCGCGCCAGGCATTGAGCAGATGCATGCGTTCGTCGCTCTCGCCGTTCTGGCGTGCGACCCTCACATGTAGCGCGATGCAGTAGGCGCAGCCATTGATTTGCGACGCGCGGATCTTGACGAGCTCCTGCAGCGAGGGCTCGAGTCCGCATTCTTTGACATAGGATTGCAGACCCTGCATGGCGCGGTAGGCGTCGGGGGCGTCCTTATAGGGGTTGAAGCGTTGTTCCATCGCGCTGCTCTTTCCTCATCGCTCGGCCACATTGGAAATTGGCCCTGGCATGGAATAGAACCAGCACCAATTTCGACTAAAATCGCTGTACCATGACACCAGCAATTCCCAGCGCGCGGGTCCAGATCGCGCTCGATCCGCGCTCGGACGTCCCGATCTACCGGCAAATCTATGAGCGCATCCGTAGCGCAATCCTGAGCGGCGCCTTACCGCCGGGAGAGCGCCTCCCTTCATGGAACGCGCTTGCCGGCGAGCTCGGCGTGGCACGGGGTACCGTGAAAGCCGCCTATGAATGGCTCGCCGGCGAAGGCTATATCCTCGCTGCCGGCGCTGCTGGCACCCGCGTCCGTCCTAACCTCCACGTTGATGCGCCGCGGCCGGCGCGCGAGCGCAAAGCGTCCAATACGGTCGAAGGGTTACACCTCGGCGGCGAGCCGATGCGCCATCCATGGGGCGTGGCGCCGCGCCCTTTCCAGGTTGGTGTGCCGGCGGTCGATGTGTTTCCGCGCAGCGCCTGGTCGCGGCTCGTCGCCCGCCATGCGCGCCGTCTCGCGCCATCGGCCATGACCTATCAGGACCCCGCCGGATATCTTCCCCTGCGTGCGGCCATTGCCCGCTATCTCGCCATTGCGCGCGGCGTCGCGTGCCGAGCCGAGCAAGTCTTGATCACCGCTGGCTATACCGGCGCGCTCGACCTCATCACCCGCGCGCTGCTCGAGCCGCGCGATGCGGTATGGATCGAGGATCCCTGCTATCCGCGGGCGCGCGAGGGCTTGCGGCTGGCCGGGGCGCGGCTCGTTCCGGTGCCCGTTGACGAGGAGGGGCTCGTGGTCGCGCGCGGCATCGCAGCGGCACCCAAGGCGCGCTTTGCCGTCGTTACGGCGTCCCATCAGGCGCCGCTCGGCATGGCGCTGTCATTGCCGCGGCGCCTAGCCCTCCTCGCCTGGGCGACGCAAAGCGGAGGCTGGATCGTCGAGGACGATTACTACGGCGAATTCCAGTTCCGCGGCCGGCCGGTGCCCGCGCTCAAGAGCCTCGATCATGCCGACCGCGTCCTCTATATCGGCACCTTCAGCAAGGTTCTGATGCCGAGCCTGCGCTTGGGCTATATCGTGGCGCCCGCCGCCTTGGTGCCGAAGCTCAGCCGCATCGCAAGCTTCCTCGCGCCGAGCCAGTCGCTGCTCGCGCAAATGGCCGTCGGTGATTTCCTCGCCGAGGGGCATTTCGCGCGCCACATTCGGCGCATGCGCCGCGTTTATGGCGAGCGCCGCGCGGCGCTGGTCGACGCGCTCGAGGCCGCCTTTGGCGGCGTGTTAGAGATCGGCTTGCGAGAAAGCGGCATGCATCTCCTGGCCCGGCTTCCGGCCGGCAGCGACGATGTCGCGCTTGCGGGCAGGCCGGCGGTCGCGGCGCTCGGCCCGATCGCGCTCTCGCCGTGGTCGGTCAAAGCGCGCGGCGGTCCGGGGCTGGTGATGGGCTTCGCCAATATCCCCGAGTCGCGCGCCGTGCGTGAGGTCGCGCTCCTGATGCGGGCACTCGACATGCCGGAGCGGCGTCGGCGCGCTTGAGGCGCCGCTTTTCCGTTTGCCGCGCTCTGCCAAAACCGCTATCCCGGCCTCATGAACGACAATCTGCACAAGGCGCTCTTGCCCCAGGGCTTGCGCGACCTATTGCCGCCCGATGCCGAGGCCGAGGCGGCGGTCGTCTCGGGCCTGATCGCGGTGCTGACCCGCCATGGTTACGAGCGGGTAAAGCCGCCGCTCGTCGAATTCGAGAACAATCTCCTTTCCGGCGCAGGGGCGGCGATGGCGTCCGAGACCTTCCGTCTCATGGACCCGATCTCGCAGCAGATGGTGGGCTTACGCGCCGACATGACCCCGCAAGTGGCGCGGATTGCGGCGACGCGGCTCGCGAACGCGCCGCGGCCGCTG
>CAYMNX010000181.1:0-2849 GCA_964391905.1 uncultured Rhizobiaceae bacterium | reverse complement strand
GACGCGATCGGCTCCAAATCCTCGCTCGGCAAGGCCGACAAGCGCAGCTACCAGATGGATCCGGCGAACAGCGACGAGGCCCTGCGCGAGGTGGCGCTCGATATCGCCGAAGGCGCCGATATGGTGATGGTGAAGCCGGCGCTGCCCTATCTCGACATCATCCGCCGCGTCAAAGACCGCTTCGGCATGCCGACCTTCGCCTATCAGGTGAGCGGCGAATATGCGATGCTGAAGGGCGCGATCGAACGCGGCTGGCTCGATGCGTCGGTGATGATGGAGGCACTCCTCTCGATCAAGCGCGCCGGCGCCGACGGCATCCTCACCTATGCCGCGATCGATGCGGCGAAGCGGCTCAAGGCGGGGTGAGCCTCACCCAAGTCAGCTCGTGCTTGTTGACGTGGAGGTGGAGGAGCCGCGAGCCGGGGATGGCGGCGAAGCGCGCTTGGGTGGCGAAATCGGTGGCGCCCTGGAATTTGATCGTGCAGACGAAGTTGCGCACCGTGCCGGCGGCGCGAAATTTCTCGACGAGGCCCAAAAGCCGTTGCGGATAGCACACGATATCGGAGAAAAGCCAGTCGACCGGCCCGACATCGCCCGGCGCGAGCGCGAACGCGCTCTGTTGCCGTTGCGAGAGGCCCGGCAGCGCGAGGATGCGCGCATCGAGCGGCGCCTTGTCGATCGCGATGACGCGCGCGCCCACTTGCTGCAGGACCCAGCTCCAGCCGCCGGGCGAGGCGCCGAGATCGAGGCAGGTCTCTCCCGGTCGCGGGCGAATGCCGAGGATCGTGAACAGCTCCCAGAGCTTCAGATAGGCGCGGCTCGGCGGCGCTTCCTTGTCCTCAATGAAATGCGGCTCGCCGTTGGGGAAGGGGCTCGAGCAGGAGACCGCGGCGAGGACGGTCGCGGGATCGATGAGCGTCCAGGAGCCGAGCGGTGCCGCCGGCGCGGGATCGCCGAAGCGCAACGGCTTGGCCGAAACCTTCGGCAACTTCTCGGCGATAAGCGCGGCGCGGCGATGATGCGCGAAGGAATAGAGCGCCCAATTGCGCTGGATAGCGCGCAGCTGCTTTGCCGCATCGCCGATCGAGGTGATGGTGAGGCGCTGCGGCGCGCGCCAGATATTCGCAACCCAGGCGACAGCGCGCGGAGGGCCGGCCGCGAGCACGAGCCGGCCGTAGGTCTCGCGCGCCGCGTCGCCAAGCTCGTGCTGGAGTTCGGCGACAAAGCCCTCGGGCGCGAGATAGCCGGTGATTTCAGGTCCAAAAATCTTAGACCCCAGAAATCTTAGGCAAGGAGGAAATCGCGGATTGCGGCGATCTGATCTGCGGCCATCAGCGCCGGCGCGTGGCCGATGCCCGCGAACTCGACGAGCTTCGCGCGCGGCCCGCGCTGCGTCATCGCGACCGCATCGCTCGCGCGCAGGATGTCGGATTGCGCGCCCCGTAGCAGCAGGGTCGGGCATCCGATCGCGTCCCAGCTCGACCACAGATCGACATCCTTGATCGGGCCTTGCTTGAAGGCGTCGCCGATCTTCGGATCATAAGCGAGGCCGAGCGTGCCATCGGATTTGCGGCGCGCCGAATGGGTCGCGAGGTCATGCCATTGCGCGTCCGTGAGCGGCCCGAAGGGCGCATGGATGCGCCGCAATGCCGCCTCGAGCGCGGCGAGATCGGGAAAGCTCGGATCGAGACCCACATAGGTCGCGATGCGCTCGAGCGCCTCCTTCGCGACGAGCGCGCCGACATCGTTGATGACGAGCCGCCGCAGCGGCGCGCCCGGCAGCGCCGCGAACAGCATGCCGATGATGCCGCCCATCGAGGTTCCGACCCAATCGATGGTTGCGACATCGAGCCGCGCGATGAGCGCGGCAATGTCGCCGAGATAGAGCGCATAATTGTAGTCGGCGGGATCGGCCAGCCATTGGCTTTGGCCGCGGCCCGGCATGTCGGGACAGATGACGCGGTAATGGAGGGAGAGCGCCTCGGCGAGCGCATCGAAATCGCGGCCATTGCGCGTCAGGCCGTGAACACAGAGAAGCGCCGGCGCCGCGGCAGGGCCTGGCCACTCGTAGTAGACGAGACGATGGAAGCCATGCGGCCCGATCGCGACGAGGCTGCGCTCGATCATGGCGGCGACCATCGCGCAGGACGCGCGGCGGATCAAGCGTTGCCGCCCGGGGCTTCCTAAGCTATCACCTTCGCGGTTTGTCCCCTCGCCCTCCCGCTGACGCGGGTCCCTCCCTCTCCCCGGCGGAGAGAGGGTTGGGGGAGGGGGAGTAAATATGGGAGTATCGCATGCCCATGCGGGGCCCGCTTTCAGGTATTACCGTCGTCGATCTGTCGCGCATTCTCGCCGGCCCCTATTGCACCATGCTGATGGCCGAGCTCGGTGCGCGCGTCATCAAGGTCGAGCCGCCGGGCAAGGGTGACGATGCGCGGGAATACGGGCCGTTCATCGAGCGCCGCTCGACCTATTTCGCCTCGATCAATCGCGGCAAGCAATCGATTGCGCTCGATCTGAAAGCCGAGGCCGACAAGCGCATTTTCGAGAAGCTCCTCGAGAAAGCCGATGTGCTGGTCGAGAACTTCCGTCCCGGCACGATGGAGAAGCTCGGCTATGGCTGGGAGGCGCTGCACCAGCGCTATCCGCGGCTCATCTATGCCTGCGCCTCGGGCTTCGGCCATACCGGCCCCAATTCGCGCGATCCGGCCTATGACATGGTGGTGCAGGGCATGGGCGGGATGATGAGCGTCACCGGCTATCCGGGCCAGCCGCCGGCGCGGGTCGGCATGTCGATCGGCGATATCGGCGCGGGGCTTTATACCGCGATCGCAGTCAACGCGGCGCTC
>CAYMNX010000180.1:0-5339 GCA_964391905.1 uncultured Rhizobiaceae bacterium | reverse complement strand
CATGCTCATGCGTGCAGAGATACTCATCGCCCGGGTGCCCGACGAGAAGCGAGCCCGGCACCAACTCATGGGATCGGCCGCGGCTGTGGTAGCCGAAGCTGCCCTTGCGCACGTAGGAAAGCGAGAAACCATGGTGCAGCTCGGTAAAGGGCTTCTCGCCCAACCGGGCGGCGCAGCGATAATCCGTCACCGCGATCGATCGGCTTTGGAAGAGGGTGGTCGCCACCATTGCGGCGTGATTTTATGGCTCCGGCTACAACCCGGCAACGAGGCTCGGTACAAGCCCCGCCTCGCCTCTCTCTCCGATGCCTGCTAGAATGGAAGCCGGCCGGGAGTGCCCGGCAATGAACGATAGCGAGGGCGGGACCATGGAAGCCTCAGCAACCCGGAAATTCGATGTCGGCGGCGTTATGCTCGACCGGCCGTTCAAGATCAGCCGGCTCGGCCATTTTGGCTTTTTCACCGATCACATGAAAGAGTCGCTGCATTTCTATCTCGATCTGCTCGGCTTCCAGAAATCGGATCCGCTCGATTTCGGCCATCGCGTACCGGCCGAGCAGAAGGGCAAGTTCGACACCGTCGGCTGGTTCACCCGCTTCAACGGCGACCACCACGCCTTCGTCATCTTCCCGCGCAAAGCCTTCGAGGTGATGGCGGGCTTGACGCCCGATCATGTCGTGAACCAGATCACCTGGCAGGTCGGGAGCCTCAAGCAGGTCGTCGACGCGGCGCATTGGATGCAAACGCGCGAGGTGAAGATCGACCGCTCCGGCCGCGACATGCCCGGCTCCAACTGGCACACCTATATGCGCGACCCCGAAGGGAGCCGCAACGAGCTCTATTACGGCATGGAGCAGATCGGCTGGATCGGCCGCTCCAAGCCGCTGCCGATGCATAACCGCAAATTCGCGCAAGTCGCCGATCTGCCGCAGATTCCGGAGTGGAAGGAAGTCGACGACGCGGTCGCGGCCGGCGTCGATTTGCTCTCGGGCGTGCGCGCCGAGGAGACGATGCCGCTCGATTACCAGGTCGGCGGCATTCTGATGCCGCGGCCTTTCAAGATCGTCAGCATCGGGCCGGTTCGGCTCCTCGTCGACGATGTCGAGAAGGTCGCCAATTTCTACACCGCCACCATGGGCTTCGAGCTGACCGAAGAGGTGACCTGGCGCGGCCATCGCTGCCTCTTCCTGCGCGCCAACACCGATCACCATTGCCTCTCGCTTTATCCGATGGCGGTGGCGAAGGAGCTCGAGCTGCCGCGACCCTCGCGCTGCTTCTCCTTCGGCGTGCGGCTCTACGATTATCAGCAGCTGAAAGACGCGGTCGCGTTCCTGAAAAAGCACGGCGTGAAGATCCTCCATCTTCCGCCCGAGCTTTTCCCCGGCATCGACTACACCGCCTTCGCAGTCGATCCCGACGGCCATCTCGTCCAGCTCTACTACTACATGGAGCAGATCGGCTGGGACGGAAAGCCGAAGCCGGCGCATCTGCGGCGCAAGGTCGACAATGCGGCATGGCCGGAAACCGTCCAGGCGCTTTCCGACACCTTCAACGGCGAGCCCTTCCTCGGCCCTTGGGCTTAAGCAGACTCGTGCGGAACCGCCAAAGTCGAAGCGATAAGCCCTAAGCTATAAGCTTAAAGCTTACGGGCTTAGAGCTTTCCTCAGCGGCAGCCTTTGAGCGGGCTTGATTTATTGATGAGCTCGAAAGGCGGCAGCGTCTTCTCGGCATAGGCGGCGTAATCGGTATCGACCAGCCGCTCGGCCGGGAATTTCTGCTTGATGATGTTTTCCTTATAAAAGAAATCCTGCAGATCGATGAGGCTCGCGACATTGAAGCGGCCGTTGGGATTGCGCGCCTGCCACGCCATGTGATCGAGCTGCTCGGCGCTCGACGCGACCTTGTATTTCATCATGATCGCGACCACCTCGGCGCGGTTGGGGCCGTGATGATAGGCTTGGCAGAACTCGCGCCCGCCCTTCACCAATGCGAGAAAAAATTTCTTCGCGAGATCGGGGTTCTGCTTGATCCAATCGGTGTTGGCGAAATAGGCGACGAAGCTCGACGGCAGAACCTTGATATAGGCCTCGGGATCGATCCACTTCACGCCTTGGCCGGCCGCCGCCACCATCTCGCCGAAAGGCGGCACTTCGAAAGCCGCATCGACCGCGCCATTGGCGAGCGCCAAGCCCATTTGCTGGAACGGGATGTATTTGATGTCGACATCCTTGAGCGTCAGGCCCGCGGATTCGAGAACCTTGCCGATCTCGTAATGCGCCGAGGAGCCCGGCGCGACCTCGGCGATGGATCGGCCCTTCAGATCGGCCGGCGTCCTGAGCTTCCCGATCAGATCCTTGCGGATCAGCACATCATGGTAGAGCGGCGAGGAGGCGCGCTCCAGCGCCATGATCACCGGCAGGCCTTGCGCGAGGGCGTTCCAATAATTCGGCGCGACGCCGCCCTCGACCACTTGCATGCGGTTGCCGGCGAGGAGCGCCATCGCCGTCGCCGAGGATTCGATATTCTGCAGATCGACGGCGATCCCGGCATCGCGGAAATAGCCCTTCTCGACCGCGATATAGGTCGCGCCCGCCGGCACGCTCGGCACGACCCCGATGGTGATCTTCGATGGTTCCTCGGCGTGCGCCGCAATGCTCAGACCGAGCGAGGCGGCGACCGCGATCCATTGAATAACGCGCATTTCTCTCCCCCTTGGCACAGCGCAAATATTTTGCGACGGGGTTATGCCCGACATTGTGCCGGGCATTGCCCGTTTTATTCGTAGATGGCCGGGTCAAGCCCGGCCACGACGATAAAATTTCGAAGCCGACGAGCTAAAACTCCTTCGCCACCGCGAAGGCCTCGAGCTGCAAAAGCACGCCGCGCAGCGGCATGACGAGCGTGTGCCGTGCCGGGCGCTTATGCGGATCGGGATAGCATTCTTCCCAATATTTGTTGATCTCGTTGCGGTATTTGTCGTCGGTCACATAGACCGTGATCTTGACGACATCGCCGAGGCCGAGCCCGCCCGTGGCGAGCACGGCTTTCAAATTGTCGAAGGCGTTGCGCGCCTGGCCGTCGGCATCCTCCGGCGTCTTGCCGGTCTTACGATCCTTGCCGCCGACACCCGAGGTCATCAGCACCGGCCCGACCCGGCATGCCATCGGAATGGGCGCGCCATGGCCCAGCCCTTCGACCTCGATGCTCTTCTGACGCCGTTCTTCTGCCATCTCTTCCTCCTCGTTGTTAGGACCAGCGCGCGAAACCGAGGCCGGTGCCGCTCAACGCCAGCGTGCGATAGGCCGGAATGTAAGCCGACCAGGTCATGTCGAGATGCCTTGCCGCCGCCGCGGCAACGATCCAGTTGCGGATCTCCGAGCTGCCGGCCAAGAGCCGATAGGGCTTGAGCGCCGCGAGGAAATCCAAATCCTTGCGCTTGATCGCGTCGAAGATCGAGAGATCCAAATCCTCCTCGACGCGGAAATGGCTCATGCCACCCGACGCCATGATGCCGACGCGCAGATCCTCGGGATAGGCGGCGATCAGCTCCGCCATCGCCTTGCCCAAGGCGACGCAACGCTTCGGCGTCGGCTGGTTCGGCGGATTATAGGTATTGAGAAAGACCGGAATGATCGGCACCGGCGCGCTATGGAGATAGCGGTGGTGAATGAAGGAATAGGCGTGGCCTTCATGCTCGCTCGGCGGGATCGATTTGAGCGAGGAGATATCGAAGCCCTTCTCGACCAGTCCTTCGATGAGATTGAGCGCGAGCTTGCCGTGGCAGGGATAGACGACGGGCGCTTTTTCCTCGGCACGACGCAGCTGCGCGCGCTTGTACCAATCCGCGACCGGCTCTTCAGGCCGCGCATTGTTGATGATCTCGTTGCCGTAATAGATCGCGATCGACGGCATGTGATCGTCATGGAAGAGCTCGTATTGATCGTCGCCGCAAATGATGAGCGCATCGAGCTTCGCCGAGAGGAGCTCGTCGCGCATCCGGTCCATCGCTTTTTGCGTGTCGTAAAAGCGCTTGGTGATCGCTTCGGGCGTCACCAGCTCCGCCGCGTTCTTCGGCGCCTCGTCGATCACTTGCTGATAGGAGATAGGGTTCCCGAGCTTGTCGTAGAAAGGCAGGCGATCGTCGCGATCGCGGAATTTCGTGACCCAATCCTCGAGCTCGCTGGTCAGCATGACGCTGTGCGAGGAAGCGAAAGCGGCGACGAGACGAGCCATAGAGAACCCTTTTCATGCCTGTCGGACCGGGTCATTCTAGAAGCCGGCTCCGGCGCTGCAACAGGCATTGCGGCGCGGCGCCGCAGAAACCCCCACGCGCCCACGGCCCAGCGGCGGCCTTTTGCGCGGAGCGGCGACGGATTAACCGACGATTTCGCGGAGGAAACGGATGGGAAGACTGAGCGGCAAGGTTGCGATCGTGACGGGCGCGGCGCAGAGCATCGGCGTTGCCTATGCCAAGGGGCTGGCCGCCGCGGGCGCCAAGGTCTCGATCGCCGATCTCGAGACGGCGGACGGCGTCGTGCGCCAAATCCGCGAGGCGGGCGGCGAGGCGATGAGCCAGATCTGCGACGTCTCCGACCCGAAGGCGGTCGCAAAGCTGATCCGCTCGACCGACGAGGCCTTCGGCGGCGTGCATATCCTCGTCAATAACGCGGCGCTGGCCGCGCGCCTCGTCCACAAAACGATCGACGAATTGAGCTCCGAGGAGTGGGACCGGGTTTTCGCCGTCAATGTCCGCGGCACCTTCGAATGCGTCAAGGCGGCGCTGCCGGTGATGCGTCGTCAAGGCTATGGCAAGGTGATCAACATCAGCTCGGGCACGGTCTTCAAGGGCACGACCTACATGCTGCATTACGTCGCGACCAAAGGCGCGATCATCGCCATGACGCGGTCGATGGCGAACGAGCTTGGCAAGGACGGCATCCGCGTCAATGCGATCGCGCCGGGCCTCACCTCGACCGATTACATGAAAAGCCGCAACGACATCGCCGATTATCTCGTGACGATGGCGAAGAGCCGCGCCATCCAGCGCGAGGAGGTGCCAGAAGATCTCGTCGGCGCCTGCCTCTTCTTCGCCTCACCCGAGAGCGACTTCATCTCCGGCCAAACTCTCGTCGTCGACGGCGGCCAAGTGATGCATTAGGGGCGAGCAGGGCTAAGCCGCTTGACAGGTGCCAGTAACGGGATTGAGGAAGAGTGCCTTGAGACCTGGCCCCCACATGAGCGGGTCTTTACCCATCTGCGCGGCGACCTTTTTGCTCACCTCTTCGCCAGTGGCTTGATCCTCCAGCCACATTGTCGTCGCCTCCATTTCTGGCTTCGTC
>CAYMNX010000179.1:0-12810 GCA_964391905.1 uncultured Rhizobiaceae bacterium | reverse complement strand
ACAGGCGATCGAGCTGCTGCTTCACCTGCGTAAGATTGTTGGTGAGCTCCTCGATGCGGCCGGTGAGCTCGCGGATGCGGTCCTCGAGCGCGTTCATCCGCATCTCGGTATTGAGCGCTGACGTGCCCGCCCCATTGCCGGACTGAGACCGCGCCGGTAGCGCGAAGGCAAGGGTCAAAAGCGAGAGAGTGAGAAGAAGAGCCGGTCGACGCATGGATCGTACCTCTAGATCGCAGCGAGCCGGGCGCGGGCCATTGCAAGCAAGCGGCCCTAACGCGCGGCCGCATTCGGGTCTATGCGCTTATTATCATACTTGGGCGAAAAAACGGCTAACAGCCCCGCAAAAAATGAAAAAGCCTGTCCGCACCGGGCGAATGGATCGCCCGCGGCGCGGACAGGCCTTAGTCTTAAGAACGGACGTATCGATCAGTTGATGACCGTGACGCCGCGACGGTTCTGCGCCCAGGCGGCTTCGTTCGAGCCGAGCACGGCCGGACGCTCCTTGCCGTAGCTGATCGTCTTCATCCGCGCAGCCGGGATGCCGAGCGCCACGAGCGCGTTACGCACTGCGGTGGCACGCCGCTCGCCGAGCGCGAGGTTGTACTCACGCGTGCCGCGCTCGTCGCAGTGACCCTCGATGGTGACGGTCACGTTCGGATACTTCTTGAGCCACTCCGCCTGTCGCTGCAGCGTGGTACGACCCTCGGGCTTGATGACCGACTTGTCGAAGTCGAAGAAAACACGATCGCCAACGTTCTGGACGAAATCCTGCGAAGAACCGGGCGTGACGGTCGACGCCGTAGTCCCTGCGCTCGCACCGCCACCACCCGTGTCGGCGTTCGTCGAGGGATTCTGTGAGCAAGCCGCAAGAAGCACGAGGCCCGCGATCAGGCTCAATGGCCGAAGATTCATTTGAACTCCCCTTTTCTAAGACAACCCGGAGTGAACTGCATCGAGTTGATTGGGATGGCGTTGCCCCCGAGGGCGTCTGATCTGAAGTGACAGAGGGTCGTGAATTATATTCACGACCCGTTTGGAAATCGCCGCGAATATACGAAGATTGCCCTATGGAATCAAGGGGGACCACGCAGGATCTGATCCATCTTGCGGCGTTACAACCTGGCGCTCGTTGTATCCCGTCAGGTCGATTGAGTAGAGCTGCGTCTGCCCGCCGCGCCCCCGCGAGTCGGTCGGTTGCTGGCGGAAATAGATGAGCACGCGGCCATTGGGCGCCCAGGTCGGCGCCTCGACCAGAAAGGCTTGGGTCAGGAGCCGCTCGCCGCTGCCATCGGGCCGCATCACCCCGATATAGAACTGGCTCGAATCGAATTTGGTGAAGGCGATGAGATCGCCGCGCGGCGACCATACCGGCGTGCCATAGCGGCCGCTGCCGAAGCTGATGCGGTGGATGTCGCTGCCGTCGGCATTCATCACGTAAAGCTGCTGCGAGCCGCCGCGATCCGAATTGAAGACGATCTTCGAGCCGTCCGGCGAGTAGCAGGGCGAGGTGTCGATCGACTCCGTGTTGGTGATCTGCGTTGCCTTCCGGGTGCGCAAATCGAGCGTGTAGATCTGGCTCGCGCCGTTGACGGAGAGGCTCATGATCACCTTGTTGCCGTCGGGCGAGAAGCGCGGCGCGAAGGTCATGCCGGGGAAGTCGCCGAGCACCTCTTGCTGCCCGGTATCGATATTGAAGAGATAGACCCGCGGGGTGCCGCGCGCATAGGAGAGATAGGTGATCTCTTGCGATGTCGGCGAGAAGCGCGGCGTCAGCACGAGGCTCTTGCCATCGGTCAGATAGCGATGATTGGCGCCGTCCTGATCCATGATCGCGAGCCGCTTGATGCGCTTGTCCTGCGGCCCCGATTCCGAGATATAGACGATGCGCGTATCGAAATAGCCGTCCTCGCCGGTGATCCGCTTATAGATCGCATCGGCGATGATATGGGCGATGCGGCGCCAGTTCTGCGCCGTCGTCGTGTAGCGCAGCCCCGTCAATTGCTGCTCGGCGAACACATCCCAGAGCCGGAATTCGACCTGGAGCCGGCCGTCGTCTTGCGGCGTGACATTGCCGGTGACGAGCGCCTGCGCGTTGATGACGCGCCAATCGTTGTAGCGCGGCGGGATGTGCGAGGGCGCATCCTGGTCGATAAACGCTGTCGAATCAATGGGCTGGAACAGACCCGAGCGCTCGAGATCGGCCGAGAGCACTTGCGTGATGTCCTGCGCGACGGTGCCGGACCCGCCGGCGAAATTCGGGATCGCGATCGGCATCGGCTGGACCTTGCCGCGCGTGATGTCGATATGCAGCTCGGCATGCGCCGGCAAAGCGGCGACGGCAAGTCCCGCCACGGCGAGGGTGAGTGCGAGTGAACGGCGCGAAATTGTCGTCATGTGATATCCTTTGGATCAAACGTGATCGTAAACGTCTGCCACTGATCGTATTTTTCGGGCGGTAGCTTCAGCGGCTGACAACGAGGGTTATGCAACGCGCGGTTGGCACTGTCGGCTGCGGCCTGGAAGAACGGGTCGTTGAGGCGGTCGCTGTTGAGGAGCTGCGCGGCGCGCACCGTCCCGTCCGGATTCATCGTGACGCGGAATTCGGGCGTCAGGTTCTGCGCATCGCGCGCGCCCGCAGGCACGTTCCAGCACGCCTCGATCTGCTGCTTCACAAGATCGATCTCGCTGGTCGAGAGCTGGGCCGCGAGCGGCGCGATCGGTTGCGAGCTCTTCTGCGGCGGACCTTCGGCTGCCTGTTGCTGCTGCGCCGGCTTGCGATTGGCGAGATTTTTCAAGAGCTGATCGAACGACGTGTCGTCCGGCTTCTTCTGCGGTTGCGGCGGCTGCGGCTTCGGCACGGGCGGCGGCGGGGGCGGCTCCGCTTTCTGCGCCTCTTGCTTCGGCGGCGCGGGGGCTGGCGGCTCGGGCTTTTGCACCTCCTGCTTCGGCGGAGGGGGTGGAGGCGGCGGCGGCTGTGGCGGCGGCGGGGTCGGCGCGGGTGGTTGCTCCTTGGGCGGCTCGGGCTTCGGCGGCTCAGGCTTCGGCGCGGTTTGCGCGACGTCCGGCTTTGCAGCGGGCGCGGGCGGCGTCGGGTTTTTTTGCGTCGACCGCGTCTCGGGCGAGAGATTCACGAGCTGGACGGCGATCGGCTCATCTTCGGGGATTTTGCGCTCGAACAGATGCGGCAGGCCGAAGAGGAACAGCAGTACGACCCCCACATGCAGGCACGCCGAAAAGATGAAACTCGCGCGCTCGGGCATTGCCTCAACGCTGTCTCGGATTGTTGTCCTTGGGCTGCTCCGCGACGAGCGAAACCTTGGTGAAGCCCGCGGCACTGACAAGCCCCATGATCTCGAGAACGCGACCGTAATTGACGTTGCGATCGCCGCGCACATAGATCGTCGCGGTGGGGTTGTTGTTGGTGATCGCCTGGAGGCGCGGCACGAGCTGGTCGGCCGCGATCTCGGAATTCTGCAGATAGGTCTTGCCCTCGGCGTTGATCGAGATGACGAGCGGCTCTTTCGGCTCGTTCAGCTGCTGTGCCTTCGTCTGCGGCAGATCGACCGGCACGCCGACCGTCAAGAGCGGCGCCGTCACCATAAAGACGACCAGAAGAACGAGCATCACGTCGACCATCGGCGTGACGTTGATGTCGGCCATCGGCCGATAACGCTGCGACGGGTTGCCGCCGGCGCGTTGCAGAAGCGGTCCAGCCATGTTTCAAGCCTTCTCGTCGAGTTGGCGCGATAGAATGGCGGCGAATTCGGCGCCGAAGGCTTCGAGGCGTCCGGCATAGCGCCCGAAATCGGTCGAGAATTTGTTGTAGAAGATCACCGCCGGAATCGCCGCGACCAGTCCGAGCGCGGTCGCGAACAGGGATTCGGCGATCCCCGGTGCGACCACGGCAAGGCTCGTATTCTTCGCCGCCGCGATCGACTGGAAACTGTTCATGATTCCCCACACCGTACCGAAGAGGCCGACGAAAGGCGAGGTCGAGCCCACCGTCGCAAGGAATGGCATGTAGCGCTCGAGCCGCGCCATCTCGCGGCCGGCCGTCACCTGCATCACGCGCTCGATACGCTCTTGCAAAGTCATGCGTGTCGCCGTTGTCGCGACGATGCCCTTCGCCATGCTGCGCCGCCATTCGCGCATCGCCGCGGCGAAGACGGAGGACATCGGATCTTCGGGGCGGTTGCCGATCCGATCGTAGAGGTCATCGAGCGCGCCGCCCGACCAGAACGCCTCCTCGAAAGTGTCGGCATCGCGGCGCAGGCGGCGCAGCTTCGTATATTTGTCGAAGATCACCGCCCAGGACCAGAACGATGCGATGAGCAGCAGCAGCATGACGCATTTGACGAGCGTATCCGCCTGCATGAAGAGCGTGATGACCGAGAGATCGTGCGGCACCGAGCCGGCGAGAGCGGTTTGATCAACGACGTTATCGGGCATGAGCAGTAACCATCCGGAAGGTTTCGCTATGGGTGAGAAGGGCCGCACGCAGCGCGGAGGGCAGGCGAACCGGCCGTCCGTTGCGACCGACGCAAGCAACCCGGATCGTTGATCGAACCAGCAGCGTGTCGTCGCGTTTGATGTCCTGATCGAGCAGGATCGAGGCGCCGCCGAGTTCCTTGACGCGGGTCTCGACCACGAGCTCGTCATCGAGCCGTGCCGGCGCCAGATAGTCGAGCGCGGCGTGGCGCACGATGAAGGCGGTGCCTTCGGCCT
The DNA here is from genome assembly GCA_964391905.1 of uncultured Rhizobiaceae bacterium. Taxonomy (GTDB): domain Bacteria; phylum Pseudomonadota; class Alphaproteobacteria; order ATCC43930; family CGMCC-115725; genus CAIKMD01. Next base: position 8,085 of record CAYMNX010000179.1, on the reverse strand, counting down.
GGCGCCAGCGCTCGTGCTCGACGCCGAACATGCGCATCATCTCGGTGCGGGCACGTTCGACGAATTTGAGGTAGTTGGCATAGTAGACGATGCCGGCGGCGTCAGTGTCCTCGTAATAGACGCGGATCGGAAAGCGGTGGACGCCCGCCGAGAGCGCCCCTTCGCGCGGCAGCCCGGATTGTGTCACGCGCCTCGCTCCTCTTGCGCCTCGTCGAGGAGGTCCAATTGCGCGGCAGCGGGCGGCCGCAACGCCTTCAAGCCGAGATGCGAATAAGCCGTCTCGGTCAAGACGCGGCCGCGCGAGGTGCGCTGCACGAAGCCTTGCTGCACGAGATAGGGCTCGATCACTTCCTCGATGACATCGCGCTGATCGCCCAGCACCGCCGCGACCGTCTCGACCCCGACCGGCCCGCCGCCGTAATTCTGGACGATGCAGAGGAGATAGCGTCGGTCAAGCGCATCGAGCCCGCTGCCATCGACCTCGAGCCGCTTCAGCGCCGCATCGGCCGCCAGGCGATCAATGCGTTTGACACCGGCAACGGCGGCGAAGTCGCGCACGCGGCGCAGGAGCCGCGCCGCCACCCGCGGCGTGCCGCGCGAGCGCCGTGCGATTTCCGCCGCGCCCTCGGGGTCGAGCGCCATGCCGAGGACGCGCGCACCGCGCTCGACGATCTGCTGCAGCTCCGCCGCATCGTAAAAGACGAGGCGCAGCGGAATGCCGAAGCGCTCGCGCAAGGGCCGCGTGATGAGTCCGGAGCGCGTCGTCGCCGCGATCAGGGTGAAGGGCGGCAGATCGAGCCGCACCGAGCGCGCCGCCGGCCCCTCGCCGATGATGAGATCGAGCTGGAAATCCTCCATCGCCGGATAGAGAATTTCCTCGACCGCGGGTGCGAGGCGATGGATCTCGTCGATGAACAAGACGTCGCGCGCCTCGATATTGGTCAAGAGCGCCGCGAGATCGCCGGGGCGCTGAATGACGGGACCCGAGGTCGCGCGGAAGCCGACACCCAATTCGCGCGCGATGATCTGGGCGAGCGTCGTCTTGCCGAGGCCCGGCGGCCCCGCGAGCAGCACATGATCGAGCGCATCGCCGCGCTGCTGGGCCGCCGCGATGAAGACGCGGAGATTGTCGCGGATCGGCTTCTGGCCGACGAATTCATCGAGGCTCAAGGGGCGGAACGAGGCCTCGCCCGCATCCTCCTCCCTGCGCTCGCTCGCGACGATGCGCTTTTCGCTCATCGTGCGAGTTCCTTGAGCCCCGAGCGGATCAGCGCGTCGAGCGAGGCGTTGACGCCGAGCTGGCGCGCCGCCGCGGCGACCGCGCCGTATGCATCGCTCTTCGGATAACCCAAATTGACCAGCGCGGAGACGGCTTCGGATGCCGCGCCCTGCGGCGCCGCCGCCACGGGACCCAAGCTCAATCCGGCGACTTTATCTTTGAGTTCATTGACGATGCGTTGCGCGAGCTTCGGCCCGACGCCGTCGGCTTGCGTCAGCGCGGACCTGTCCTGCGCCGCGATCGCGGTGATGAGCGCATCGGGCGAGAGCGCGCTCAGCAACGCAAGCGCGATCCGCGCCCCGACGCCCTGCACCGTCGTCAGCAACCGGAACCAGGCGCGCTCCGCCTCGTCGGCAAAGCCGTAGAGATGGATATGGTCTTCGCGCATATGGGTCTCGATCACGAGGCGCAATGGCTCGCCGTGCGCCGGGACCTTCGCCAGCGTGCGCGTCGAAGCGAAGACGAGATAGCCGACGCCGTTCACATCGAGAACGAGCCCATCCTCCGTCACCTGATCGACGATTCCGGCGAGCATCGCGATCATGGAAGCGCTCCGGGCGCGGAGAGTGATGCGCGGATACGTTCCAACACGCCTTCGATATTCTCGAAGACATCGTTGTTCCAGAAGCGCACCACGCGGAAGCCCGCTTGCTCAAGCAGCTTGGTACGCCGAGCATCTTGTTCGGTCCTTACGGAATGCTGTCCACCATCGAGCTCGATGATAAGCCTTTGCTCATGGCAGACGAAATCCGCTGTGAAGCCGAGTATTGGCTCTTGGCGCCGGAACTTCGCATTCTCGAACTGACGGTTTCGTAATTTCCGCCACAGCACCGTTTCGGCGTCCGTTGCGTTGGCTCCAAGACGTCGCGCTCGTGCTGTCTCCGCTGGCGTCGGCTTGCGTTTGGAATCATCCCCCTCACCCTGCCCTCTCCCCGGAGAGGAGAGGGTTTTAGCGCGCTCGACCAAACCTTCTCCCTTTCCCCAGCGGGGAGAGGGAGAACCCGTTCGATCGCTCTTCGCGATCGAACCCTCCGGGACCAACCGCGAAGAGCGGTTGGCCGGGTTGTCGCGTGAGGGGAAAGTAGCAATCGCTTTCGCCGTCGCGGCGTGATGCGCATGGCAGATCGCGACCGCCAGCGCGTCGGACGCGTCCTTGTCGGCATCGGCGCCGGGCAATAGGCGGCGCACCATCATCTGCACTTGCGTCTTATCAGCATGGCCGACGCCGACGATCGCTTTCTTAACGAGGTTGGTCGCATATTCGAAGACGGGCAAACCGCGTTCCGCTGGCACTAAAAGCACGACACCGCGCGCCATGCCAAGGCGCAAAGTCGAGGATGGATTTTTATTCACGAAAGTCTCTTCGACCGCCGCCGCCTCGGGCGCGAATCGATCCAGCACCGCATGGAGCTGGGCATAAAGCTCACTCAATCGCTCCGCGAGGGACAGATTGTCGCGCGTATGCACAATGCCGTCGCCGACATGGCTCAAACGGTTGCCGACGGCATCGATGACGCCCCAGCCCGTATGGCGCAATCCGGGATCGAGTCCGATCAGCCGCATGCAGAATTGTCCCGCGCCGCGCCTGCAATCTCAAGCGCTCAACCGCGCCATGACATCTTCGGAAACCTCGAAATTCGCGAAGACATTCTGCACGTCGTCGCTGTCTTCCAGCGCCTCCAGCAATTTGAAGAGTGCCTCGGCGTTCTCGCCATCGACTGGCACCAAGGTCTTGGGCTTCCACACGACCTTCGCCGAAAGCGGCGCGCCAAAGCGCTTGTCGAGCACATCGCGCACGCTGTTGAGCGCGTCGCTCGCGCAAAGAACGATATGCTCCTCGGCGTTGCTCTCGACGTCGTCGGCGCCGGCTTCGACCGCGGCCTCGAACATCGCTTCCGCCGATGTCGTCGCCGCGGGATATGTCACCTGGCCGACGTGATCGAAAAGGAAGCTCACGCTGTTGGTCTCGCCGAGATTGCCGCCCCATTTGGTGAAAGCGGCGCGAACGTCACTGGCGGTGCGATTGCGATTATCGGTGAGGCCTTCGACGACGACAGCGACGCCGCCAGGCCCATAGCCTTCATAGCGCACGTCTTCGTAATTCTCCCCCTCGCCGCCGCCGGCGCCGCGCTTGATCGCGCGCTCCACCGTGTCCTTGGGCATGTTGGCCGCCCGCGCCGCCAGCACCGCAGCTCGCAATCTTGGATTGGCGGCGGGATCCGGCAGCCCGCTCCGCGCCGCGGAGGTCAGTTCACGGATGAGCTTCGTAAACACCTTGGCGCGCTTTTTGTCCTGCGCGCCCTTGCGATACATGATGTTCTTGAATTGGGAATGACCCGCCATATCGACCGCTATTGAATGAAGCCCCTCCGCGGGACCATACCATATATTGCAAAACACTCACCATCCGCGAAACCTAAGCGCTGCGCTCATCCCCGCCGAATCGGCCGCGTGATAGCGAGGCAATATGGCGGATTTGCGGCATCTCAGCCCGCGGCGAAGCGCAGGATTCCGCGCACTGCAAAGCCGAACATAAGGATGCCGGTCGCGCCCTTGGCGAGCACCTGCCAAGCGACGCTGCCGAAAGCCGCGCCGAGTCGCGATACAGTGCTGCAAAAGATGACGCACCAAAGCGCCGCGCCGGCGATGACCGCGCCGGCGACCAGGAAGGCGCTGCCGAGTCGGCCCTGGCCGCCGCCGGCGCTGCCGATCACGGCGAGCCAGAAAGCGAGATTCCAGGGACTTGTCAGCGCCATCGTCAAGCCGAGGAGATAGCTTCCCCGCACCGACGACGGGCGTTGCGGCAGCGCGACCCCGCTCTCACGCCGAGCCGCGCGCCACGCTTGCCAAGCGCCACGAAGATAGAGCGCAGCCAAGACGAGGAGCAGCACCGAGCTTCCCCCGAGCAACGCCCAGCGCGCGCCCGAGCCGATGAGGAGTCCTGCACCCAAAGCCACCGCAAGAGCCCAGAGTGCATCGCCCGAACACGCGCCGAGCCCGACCGCGAAGGCCGCGCCGACGCCGTGCGCGAGGCCGCGCCGCAGCATCTCGGCATTGATCGGGCCGGGCGGCCAGGCGACCGACCAACCGAGAACGAAACCATAGGCGAGCAGTGAGGCCGCGTCGCTCACTGCGCCGGCGCGGCAACTGCCTTTTGCGGCAGCGGCGGCATGGCGGGATCGAGTTTTCCACCGCGGCGCAAGGGCCAGATACCGCAGGCGAGGCCGCTCGCATCATCGGTCTCGATCACGACGCCGCAAATCGTCGGCTCGCCAGGCGCCACCTCGAGTCGCTCGCCCGGCAATTTCCTGACGAAGCGCGCGATCGCCGGCTCCTTCTGCATGCCGATGACGGAATCATAGTCGCCGCACATGCCGATATCGGTCGCATAGGCCGTGCCTTTCGCGAGGATCCGATGATCGGCGGTCGGAACATGGCTGTGGGTTCCGAGAACGGCAGAAACGCGCCCATCGCAAAAATGACCCATCGCCGTCTTTTCCGAGGTCGCCTCGCCGTGAAAATCGAGAAGGATCGCATCGACCGATCCGAGCGGATGCGCGTCGAGCAGGCGGTCGAGCGCGGCAAAAGGATCGTCGATCGCATCCATGAAGAGCCGCGCCATGGCGTTGACCACCATGACGCTGCGGCCGTCGCCGAGCGGGTAGATGCCGTAGCCGTTGCCCGGCGTGCCCGCCGGGAAATTGATCGGCCGCAACAGCCGCGGATCGCCGGCGATATATGTCATGATTTCGCGCCGATCCCAAACATGATTGCCGGTGGTGATGACGTCGACCCCCGCGGCGTAGAGCTGGGCGCAAATCGTGTCGGTGATGCCGAAGCCGTGTGCCGCGTTCTCGCCGTTGGCGACGACGAAGTCGAGCCCAAGCTCGCGCCGCAGCCGCGGCACTTCGGCAGCAACCGCCTCGCGCGCGCGGCGCCCAACGATGTCACCGCAGAGAAGGAATCGCATCGATGGTCACCACCGCCGCCTAGGAGGGAGGTGAGAGAATGGAGCCGCCTCGGCCGTCGGCATTGCTGAACCCTCGTGGCCCGCTTACGCAGGTGGGAGCCATATAACGAAACCAGGGCTTCGTCAGGGACAGCCCCCGAGAGGACGATATCGGCCCCGGGGTAATGCGGCCTAACGCACCGCGCAGCCCCATTCTCTCGCCATCAAATGTGGGACGATTCGAGCCGCGCCGCAACCGCCTCGACTCGCGCCGCCAGCCGGTTCATCCCGGCCGCAATGGCGCTGCGATCGTCGGCCGGTGCTTCGCCTTCCGTGCGCTGCAGCACCTCATGCGCATCGGCAAGCTCGTCGGCAAGGACGAGAGCGGCAAGCACGAGGAGTCGCGCCTCGCCCGCCTGACCGACCTGGCGGGCGAAATTGTTCACTATTCCGTCGATCGCGCGCGCCAGATCCTGAATGCGCTGCTCCTCACCCTCGTCGCACGCGACGGGGTAGGCGCGACCGTTGATCGTCACCGAGACTTGCGCCATCAGCTCTCCAGGATCCGGTCGATGCGCAAAATCGCATCATCGAGCCGCGCCGCGACGTCGATAGCGGTATCGGAGGGCAAGGCGCCGGCCGTGGGCGGCGGCTTGCGGTCGCCGACGCGACGCGAGGCCGCTTCCAATCTTGCTACAGCCTGCTCCAGACGTTGAGCTGCCTGCTCCAACTCGTTCATAACTCTATCCTCAGCTCGAAACGCGAAGCTTATGCCGGCCCTCGGCGCGCCGTCAACGTATAGGCTCGCCCGGTCGCGTAACCATTCCTTAGCGCTCGGCACGCTATGGTTAATCGAGCGTGAAGCGGCACCAAGTCACGCGTCCGACCGAACCGACCCTTTGCGAGCGCCCTTAACGGAAATGGGAATGAAGGCGAATTGATGGAATGAAGGCGAATAGGTTAACGTCATGACCGCTAATCTTCGAAACAGGGCGCAAATGACTTCTCCGGTTGCCCCGTGGCGGCTCGATCGCTTGTCGGACAGCGCGCGCGAAGCGGCCGAGCTCGCAGCGATCGGCGCTGGGATGACGCTCTCTGCGTGGCTGACCCGGCTCATCAACGATGCCTGCGCGACCGAAGGCGTCGCGCCGCATGAAAATGCGCCCGTTGAGACCTCAACCGTGGTCGAATTCGCACGCAAAAATCCCGGCGGCGCAGCCATGACCGGCAGTACCGGCGTGTTGCCGCCGGCGCCCGCGCTCGATGGCGGCGCCACGATGCTGGCGGTGACAGCACTTGCGCCCGCGAATCTCGGCACCCGCACCGGCGAGTCCGTGCCCGAGGATCTGCTCGCCGACATCGCCAAGCGCGGCGTTCGCCAGACGCTTCTGGTCCGGCGCGCGGCCGGCGCCGGCAACCGGTTCGAATTGATTTGCGGTCATCGGCGCTGGCGCGCGGCGCAGCGCGGCGGGATCGCCCAAGTGCCGGCAAAGATCTGCGATTACAATGACGGGCAAGCGCTCCTCGCCTCGCTCAGCGAAAATTTGCCGCATGGCGATCTTTCGGCGATCGAGGAGGCGCAAGCCTATTTCCGCCTCTTGACCCAATGCGCCGTGGAGATTTCGACCGTCGCAGAGGCCAGCGGCCGCGACCGCCAGCATATCGTCCGCCGCCTGCGGCTTCTGGGATTGCCAGTGCGGCTGCGCCAGCTGATTGCCGCGGGCTCGATCTCGGCCGAACACGCCGACCTACTGCTCGATACCACGAACCCCGAAGGTCTCGCCGATGCGATCCTCGCCGAGCGTCTCAGCGTCGAGGCTGCGCAGCAGCGTCTCGGCGTCGCAAGAAGCAAAGAGGCCAGGGCGTGAGCGGCGATAATTCGGCACGTGCGATTGCCGGCACTGATCGCTGGGATCAGCTCGAGATCGATGCCGGCTCGCGACAGCTCGCCGAGAAGGCCGCCACGGCGGCTGGCCTCTCGCTCGAGCAATGGCTCGAGCGCGCCATCCGTCGCGCCTGCCCAAGCACGGCAAATGTTTCCTCTTTTGCCTCGTCGACCGCGATCATCGCGGCGCCGCTTCCGGCGCCAAGCGAATCGCCTCCTGCGGAGGACGCAGTCGCTGCCGCCGAGATCGCGGAAGCGCCAACCGAGACCGCTCCCGCCATCATAGCGCCACCGGATGAAGTCGACGAAGCGCCGTCGCGCGGCACGCGGCGCCAAAATCTCCGTCGCTGGACGCTTGTCGCGGTCGGCGCCGTGCTGGCGGTCGCCGCCGGCGTCGTGAGCGCGCAATATCTTCTTCCCGATCCGGGCAACTCGATCCATGTCGCACTGACACCAGCACCGCTCGCCGGCAGCCCCGCGACCGTCTCCGACGCAAAAGCGGCGGCGCCGGCCGCGCCACCCGAGACACGCCTCAACGAGTTCACGCCATCCTCAAATCCGGAATTGCCGAGTGTTGCGCCCCAGCCCACCGCATCGCTGCCGCAAGCGGCATCATCGACGCCGCCCTACAACGCGGCGCCCGGCAATGTCGCGAGCGCGCCGCCGACAATGACGGCGAATGCCCCCGCGGCCGATGCCGCCGCCAATGCGAGCGCCGCGCCGGCGCCTGAAGCGGCGGCACCTGCCGCCAATCCGGTGCCCAAAGCGGCAATGGCGAAACCACCCGCGCCCGCCGGCGCGGGGAAGAAGGCAGCCAAGGGCGACGAACCGCCTTCCGATCCGCAACAGCTGGCGCTCTGGCTCGAAGCGCGTGCCAAAAATGGCGACGCGGTGGCTCAATATCGGCTTGGCGTGCTCTACGCGTTGGGCGATGGCGTGACCCAAGACTACCAACGCGCCGCGACGCTGTTC
>CAYMNX010000178.1:0-9046 GCA_964391905.1 uncultured Rhizobiaceae bacterium | reverse complement strand
GGCTCCCTCGGCACGATTCACGCCAACCGGCCGCGCGAGGCCTTGACACGGCTCGAGAACATGATCGGCATGGCGGGTATCAACCTGCCCTCCAAGGCGGTGCGAACCCAGATCGCGAGCGCCATCGACATGATCGTTCAGGTGAGCCGTATGCGCGACGGCGTGCGCCGCGTCACCCACATTATGGAAGTGGTCGGCATGGAGGGCGACGTCATCACGACGCAGGATCTGTTTCATTTCGAGGTCGAAGGCGAGCAGCCCGACGGGAAACTGATCGGCCGGTTCGTCTCCTCGGGTCTGCGGCCGCATTTCATGCCCAAAGCGGCTTATTTCGGGCTCGACAAGGCGCTGATGGAGACGATCGCATGAACGCTCTCGCGGCGCAGCTCGACGGCCTGACGCTCGTCATCGGCATTGGCCTGCTCGCGGCGGCGATCGCCCTTCTCTTCATGCTTGCCACCGCCTTGAGCGGCGATCAGAAGCGCATGCGACGTCGGCTGGCGCGGGTTGGCGGCGACAAGGGGCCCGCGATGGCCGGCGGCAATTCGCCGACCTTGCGTCGCGAGACGGTCGACAGCTCGTTCAAGAGCCTCGACAAGCTCATCAAGCGGCTGCCGCAGCCGGCGAAGTTCCGCGCGCGGCTGGCTGCAACTGGCCGCAAGATCTCGCCCGGCGAATATTTGCTGGCATGCCTTGTCGTCGGCGGCGCCACTTACGAGGCGCTCAATCTTTTCGCGTGGAGCATGCCGGTCAGCATCTTGGTCGCTATCGGTGCTGCCGTCCTTTTACCGCACATGCTCGTGGGCTTCATGATCAAGCGGCGAATCCTGCGCTTCATCATGCTTTTGCCCGAAGCGATCGATCTGATCGTCCGCGGCTTGCGTTCCGGCTTGCCGATCACCGAATCGATGAAGGTCGTTGGTCAAGAGATACCGGATCCGGTCGGCACCGAATTCCGCCGCATCATCGAATCCTTCGGTGTTGGCATGACGCTCGAAGAGGCGTTGTGGGCGACGGCCAAGCGCATCGCCGTCGCCGAAATCAACTTCTTCGTCATTAGCCTGTCGGTGCAGCAGGAGACCGGCGGGAATCTTACCGAAACGCTCGACAATCTCGCGGATATTTTGCGCCGGCGAAAACAGATGAAGCTTAAAATCCGCGCCATCACCGGCGAAGCGCGCGCGAGCGCGGCGATTTTGGGCGCGATGCCTTTCGCCATGTTCGGGATCCTGATGCTGGTGCGGCCCGAATACATGACGGTGATGATGACGACCCATCAAGGCAAGGTCATGATGGGCATGGGTCTGTTCTCGATCGCCATCGGCATCGGCACGATGATCAAAATGACGAAATTCGAGATATGAACTGGCTTTCTTTTCTCCGCGGCAGCTTTGGTGTCGACGATCTCGTCGTTGCTTCGGCGACGCTCTTCGTCTTGATGGCGCTTGCCGCCGTCTGGCACGGTCTCGTGGTTCGCGATCCCATGGCGGGGCGCGTCAAGGCGCTCGCCGAGCGCCGCAACGCGCTCCGTAGCGCGGCGCGGACGCGGCAGAACCGCGCTCGAAACGACCTGCGCAGCTCGGGCATTTCATTGATGCGTCAGGCGGTGCTGAAGCTAAAGCTCATGCGCGGCGGCCATGTCGAGCATGTCGCAATGCGCCTGGCGCGCGCCGGCTGGCGGTCGCGCGATGCCGTAATCATCTATTTGTTCGCCAAGGCAATCCTGCCGATCATGCTGTGCGGCGGCGCGCTGCTGTTCTTCAGCGTGACGACGCAGTCGTCGCTTACGCCGATACTGCGAATCGTGATCGCGATGTTTCTCGGCTTCATCGGCCTTTTTGGCACCGATATCTGGGTCAAGAACGTCGCCGAGCGCCGGGTCAAGGAAATGACGAAGGCGATGCCGGATGCACTCGACCTCCTGGTGATCTGTGCCGAAGCCGGCCTGAGCCTCGATGCCGCGCTGACGCGGGTCGGACGCGAGATTGCCGTTACCTCGCCGGTGCTCGCCGAAGAGTTCTCGTTGACGGCGATCGAGCTCGGCTTCCTGCCAAGCCGCCAGGCAGCGCTCAACAATCTGATCAACCGCACCAACATGGCCAATCTGCGCGCGCTGGTGAACAGCCTGATCCAGACCGAGCGCTATGGCACGCCACTCGCCAACGCGCTGCGCGTGCTCTCGGCCGAATTCCGCAACGAGCGGATGATGCGCGCGGAGGAAAAGGCGGCAAAGCTTCCGGCCAAGATGACCGTTCCGATGATCGTGTTCATCATGCCGGCGTTGTTCATCGTCCTCGGCGGACCGGCGATCATCCAGGTCATGCACACCTTCTCGCACGGTGGCTGAACCTCGCGAAAGCGAAGGGACGCCGTTGCGGCTCAGCCGCAACGGTCGGTCGGGTGTATCCGATACCGTGGCGCCGCGTGTCGGGCGGCGGCAAAGTCAGCGGGAAATGAAGCAGTCGATCTTGCGGTCGCGCAAGGCCGCGCAGAAATCATGCGCGTGGTCGGCCGTCTCGAACGGCCCCATCCGCAGGACGTAGAAGACGCCTTTTTCCGTGCCGAGATCGACGCGGCGGATCGTAAAGAGCCGCTCGAATTCGGGATCGGCATTCGTCATGTTGCGCCGGGCCGTCTGCGCATTTTGCTCGCTGCGGAAGGATGCGATCTGCAGCCAGGTGGGATGCTTGGCGGCGGCGCCCACGACGGTCGCGGCCGATGCTTTCACCACCGGGTCGTTCGGCGGCGCGACGGCCGGCGCGGTAGGAGCAGGTGCCGGGGCCGACGCGGCGGGCATGGGCGCGCTCGGCTCGAGCGGCGTTGGCGCCGCCGCGGCATCACTCGCCTTGGGCGCCGGTACGGCTGTCTCGGTCGGTGGGGGTGCCGCGGCTGCGGCCGCAGCATCGGTTTTCTCCGCTGGCGCGGGCTTCTTCTCTTGCGTCGAAGCGACGTCGCCCGTATCGGCCTTGGTCGTGGATGCCGCCTCGTCGGCTTGGGTCAGCGGCTTCGGCGCTTCCCAAGCCGGAGGTGGCAGCGCTTTGTCTTGATTTGTGCTGGTCGATGGCACGGCTGCGGGCGCCGGCGCCGGCTTCCCGACCTCGGCCGATGGCGACGCTTGCGGCGCATCGGACTTGCGGGGCGGCGCGACGGGGGCGGGGATTGCGGCTTGCGAGCGCTTTACGTCCTCGGTGGACGGCTTCGTCGCCTGCGGCACCTTGGTGGCCGGCTTCTCGACGCCGGCGCTCGCCGGCATTGCCGCCTTTGCTGCGGCCAACGGCTTCAGCGGTGCCGATTCGACGGCCATCGCGGGCGCCGCCTTGACGGTGTTGTCGGCGAGCACCGGCTTGCTGCAAGGCGTATCGTTGCAATTCCCGGCCGCAACCGCGTTGGCCGGGAGCGGCGTGCCGGGCCGCAGGATGGCGGCGGCACGCGCCTCGGGCGAGAGGCCGCGCAGCAGCGTGTAATAGGCGAGATTGCTGTGCACCGAGCGCTCGTCGAGGTCGATGCGGGCGATTTGCGCGGCATCCTCGTTGCGGCCGGCGAGGCCCAGGACAAGCGCGAGGTTGAGACGATGGCGCGCCGTGGCCTTGGCGTCGGACGCGACGCGGCGCAGTGTGCGGATCGCCGCCTCGTAATCCCCGCGTAGCGCGAGCGCCAGGCCAAAATTGTTGAGGAGGTCGAGATCGTCCGGCGCGAGCACCAGGCCCTGGCGAAAGGCTTGGTCGGCGGCGTCGACATTGCCGAGCAGGCTTTGCGCGATGCCGAGCGCGCCATAAGCGCGCGGCGATGGCTCGATCCTGATCGACTGATCGAGGATCTGGGCCGCGGCGGCGGGCTGGTTGACGGAAACAAGCGCCAGGCCAAGGCCGCGCAGGATCGCCGGATCATTGGGCCATTTGTCATGGGCTTCGCGGAAGGTCTCGACCGCTTCGTTGGCGGCGCCCGCCGCAAGCAGCGTCTCGCCGAGGCCGACATAGGCCTTGGCGTAACTCGGATCGAGATTGATAGCGCGTCGGTAGAAGGAAATCGCCGAGCTCAAATCACCACTGGCGCGCGAGTTCTCGGCAAGCGTCACGACGGTCAGAGTTCCGACATCGGGCGGGGCGCTCGCCTTCGATTGGCGCCCGGCGAGATCGCCATTGCCTTGCGGTCCTCCGGTCGTGCAGCCGGTGATGAGCAAGGCGCAGAGCGCAACGCTCAACGAAGCGGTGCGCGCAAAAGAGAAGTAGGGGCGATCGCCTGGCCGGCGCGGCTTATGGAGTGCTGTCATGGCGCGAAACTAGGCCGGCGACGCTTAGCGGATGGTTAAGGATCGCATGGAATGTCGCGCCGCCAGGACTTTCATCGCGCTGTTTTTATCCTGCCATTACAAGCGGCTGCGGCACCGCTCGGGGTGCCGTGAAGCGATCGATCTATTACGCGTTCTTAACAGCGCGCTGATGCAATAGCGCACCGGAAGCCGACCCGTGACGGTGCGCGAGCCTTTTTGGCGCGGCAACCGACAGGCCGGCAAGGTCCATGAAGCGACAGGTCGAGCCATGACGGAATTCTCACAGCGCATGCGTCAAATCCTCGTGCGCGCCCGGCGCGATCGCAAGGGCGCCATATCGATTGTCACAGGTCTTTCCCTGACAGCGGTGCTCGGCTTCGTCGGCCTCGGCAGCGAGGCCAGCTATTGGTACGTCACGAAGCGCAACATGCAGGGCGTTACCGATTCCGCCGCCATGACGGGCGCCACGGCCCTGTTGAAGTCGGACAACGTCGACAATGCGGCGCGCGCCGTTGCCGCGCAGTATGGCTATGTCAGCGGCGTGAACAATGTCACGGTTACCGTGACCAATCCCTATAACAACAACAATAACCTCGTCGAGGTAACCGTGAGTCAACCTCAGAAGCGGTTGCTCACATCGCTGTTCATGTCGTCGGATCCGGTAATTTCTGCCCGGTCTGTTGCGCTCGTTTCAGCGAATTGTACGGGTGCGAGCTGCGGCTGCGTGCTGGCGCTCGATCAAAGCGCGGTCAATGACATCAAGGATTCGGGTGGCGGCACCGTCAATCTAAAGAATTGCAGCCTCTACGTTAACTCGGATAGTCGAATCAATGCACTGTGGCTAACGGGTAGCTCGCAGATCAACGCTTATTCGACTTTCGTCGATGGCACCATCAATGGCCTCTCGAATCTTCATGATTCGAACGGAACCTACCAAAATACCGGCACCGTATCGCCGGACCCCTATGGCGCCGTACAGGCTAACACGCCGATCAATCAGTGCGATTACGGGACAACCTATGGCGGTAATGGGTTCAAGATCGATAACTCTCAAAATACTTACAATCTGCAGCCGGGCGTTTACTGCGGCGGGATCAAAGGAACCAACGCGAGTGGCAATATTACCGTGAATTTGGCGCCGGGAACCTACTACATGAAGAGCGGTGGCTTCGACCTGTCCGGCAATTTTACTTTCGCTGGCGACGGCGTCACGATCGTTCTAACCGGCGACGACGTCAACGGCTACGCGACCGTCAGCATCAACGGTAATGTCAGCGGCACCTTAAGTGCACCGACGTCTGGACCTCTGCGGGGATTGACCTTCTTCCAAGACCGCAACGCGCCTTACTCGACGCAGCCACAAATCAATAAATTCAACGGCAGCGCGAACCTGACGATCAACGGCGCGATCTATTTTCCCAATCAGCTTGTCGACTATAGCGGCAACAGCACGACAAATCCTGCACAGTGTACGCAGCTCGTCGCCTACGCGATCAATTTCAGCGGCAACACGGCTTTCAATGCAAGCAGCTGTGATGATTATGGCGTGGCAAAGATCGGCGTCACTTCAGTTGCCTTGGTTGAATAACGCAGCGCTGAAGATCCAGGGATAAGGCGCATGATTTCGAAAGCTCAACTGCTCTCGCTTCTGAAGCGGCTGCCGTCGGCTTCCAATGGCGTCGCCGCCATCGAGCTCGGCTTCTGCCTACCGTTGATTGCCGGCTTAATGGTGCCGCTCACGGATCTTGCAATGGGGGCGTACACGAAAATGCAGGTGATCGACGCAGCGCAAGCAGGAGCTGATTACGCGGCCAGAACGGCTGCCTATGGATATAACGCCGCAAATATCTCGAACGCGGTTATGAACGCGACAGGGCTGAGCGGAATTTCGGTCGTCGCGGGATATCCGAAGCTGCAGTGCGGCTGTGCGAACGGTTCGACGATTACCTTTTCCGCTGGAGTGCCGCCCTGCAACCAGACTTGTGCCGTCGGCGGCCCGGGTACATTTGTCACCGTTGCGGCCCAGGCGAACTATACGCCGCTCTTCAACTATCCTGGCATCAGCAATCCCTTGACGCTGACCGCGAAGGCGGTCGTGCGGATCAATTGATTTGGCGCAGCGAAATTTTTGGTGCATCAGAAGTGTCGAGATCATTTATAAAACGCCTGCTTTCGAGAAACGATGGCGCCGCGGCCGTCGAATTCGCGATCGCTTTGCCGACCTTGATGATTGCCGTCATTGGCATCATCGAATTCGGCCAGGCATTCTGGGCACAGAACGCTCTGCACTATGCCGTGGAGCAGACGGCTCGGTGCATGACGCTTAAAGGATCGAATTGCAACACGACGGAAGCTGCACAGAATTACGCCGCTGCAGCCTCGGGATATAACTTCGCTCCATCGGTTTTTACACCCCAATCGGGGGTCGCTTGCGGAACCGGCGTCGGCAATCAGGTGAACGCAACCTATCCATTCCAATTCAATGTCTACATCTACAGTTACAACCTGTCGCTCACGGCACAATCTTGTTTTCCAAGTATCACGAATTGACAGCTTCGATTCGATATTCTCTAAATAAAATAATCATTTCGCGGAAAATGCCGAGCAATCGATTCAAAGAGCGGCGCTTCCTCGCCGCAGGCCTCGCGACGCGTCATTACTCTGCCTTAATGCTTCATCGGTAGAGTGCGCGCAACGGTAACGACCGGTTGCAGCTCATTTAGGTGATGGAGCGAAGCTCTGACCCGGTAATAGCAAGTTCATTGGCGCCCGCCGGCGCCCACCAATCCTCAAGACAACAGACGCCGAAACATCCCTTAGCCTGATCGAGAGAGGAATTATGTGCAACCAGTCTTATAGCTTTAGCTGCGGAAGCAACTACCACAATCAGTTCCAAGAAAATTGCAATCGGTCATCGTCCTCGCACGGATATTCCGCCTGCCAGAACATCATCCATAGCTATCAGTGCCACGAGCAGGACATCAGCTATTGCTATCAGCAGTCGCATCATTGCGGTAGCGGTTCGGGATCGAATACGACCACGATGACGGTAACGCAGATCGCGCTGCAAGACGCGACGAAGCTCGGTGTCGGCGTCCAGGGTGACGTCGGTTGCACGGTCGATGCGAATGGTCAGCCCACGCCGCCCGATCTCAGCCAGCTTCCCGCCGGCGACAACACGGACGGGCTCTACGTCGCTTTGGGTGTCGTCGACGACAGCATGGGCAACATCGTCGCAACGCCTATCAGCAACACGACGACGGTTCTCGGCGACGGCGTTGCCGATACCCTCACCGCGACGAGCGGCGATTCAAACGTGCTCGTGGTCGGCAACGGCGCCAGCGACACGGTCGGCATCGGCGATATCAACGATCCGACCGTCATTAGCAACGGCAACATTCTCGTCGCCGGGAACGGCGCGGGCGATTTCGTCTATGTCGGTTCGGGCGACAACAACGAGCTGTTCGCCGGCAATGGCGACGGCGATTTCCTGATCGTCAACAACGGAAATAACAATGCTCTGATCGCGGGCGACGGCAATTTCGACACGTTGCTCGTCAGTGCGGGGAACAACAACGATCTCCACGCCGGCGACGGAATGGGCGATCAACTCATGTTCGGCACCGGCGACAACAACTGCCTCACAGTGGGTAACGGTGACGGAGACTTCATCACCTTCGGCACCGGCACCTCCAACGAGCTGACTGCCGGCAACGGCAACGGCGACTTCGTCAGCGTCGACACCGGCGACAACAATCTTCTCACCGTTGGCGCTGGCGCCGATGACGTTTTGGTCATCGGCACCGGCGACCATAACTCCTTGATCGCTGGCAATGGCATTGCGGCGACCCTGTCCGTCGGTACCGGGGATTACAACTTCTTGCACTCGGGCGACGGCGACGGGGACGTTCTGACGGTCAGCTCTGGCGATTACAACGCGCTCATCGCCGGCAACGGCGCCGGTGACATCGTTGCGGTCGAGGCCGGCAACAACAACATCATGGCGCTCGGCGACGGCGCCGGCGACCTGCTCCAGCTTTCCTCGGGCAACAACAACCTCATCCTCGACGGTAATGGCGCCAACGATTTCATTCTCGTCGGCGGGAATCTGGTCAATGGCGTCGGCTCGATCGGAACCGGCATCAACTCCGGCAACAACATCGTCATGGGTAATGGCGATGGCGATCAGGCTTGGGGCAGCCTCGGCGACGGCAACAATTACCTCACCGGTAAGGGCAACGACCTCGTTCACACCGGCGGCGGCGCGGACTTCGTCTATGTCCATAACCATACCGAGCAGTCGGCGGCGGCGATGGCTGATCCGTACCACCTCACAACGCAAGACAGCCTCGCGCAGAATCTCTTCGCCGATGGCGGCAACGATACCTTCGTGCTCCAGGGCACGCAGCTCAACAGCTGCCAAAGCTACAGCTCGCATTCCTATGGCTGCGGCTATTCGAACGCCGTTACTTGGCAAACCGAACTGAAGCAAGTCGGCGGCGATGCGCCGGGTCTCGGCACCACGGTCATGACCGGGGGCGGCGGCGTCGAGAAATACTGGTTCAGCGACCTCTGGGGCAATGCCGTCATCACCGATTTCAACTCGTCGCGCGGCGACCGCATCATGATCGGCGGGGCCTATGACGGCCACCTCTCGAGCCTCGATTCGGTCAACTTCCAGTACATCCATTCCGCCTACGACACGGCGAATAGCGGCAAGGTCGACCTGCTCATCACCTTCGGCAGCGGCACCAACAACATCTCGCAGTCGATCAC
>CAYMNX010000177.1:0-4101 GCA_964391905.1 uncultured Rhizobiaceae bacterium | reverse complement strand
TTGGTCGGATCGCTGTCGAGATCGACCATGTTGCCCGCCTCGCGCGCCGCCATGGTGCCGGTGTTCATGGCGACGCCGACATCGGCCTGGGCCAGCGCCGGCGCGTCGTTGGTGCCGTCGCCGCACATCGCGACCAGCTTGCCGGCCGCCTGCTCGTCGCGGATGAGCTTCAGCTTGTCCTCGGGCGTCGCCTGCGACAGGAAATCGTCGACGCCGGATTCGGCGGCGATCGCCGCCGCGGTCAGCGGGTTGTCGCCGGTGATCATGACGGTGCGGATGCCCATCTGGCGCAGCTCGGCAAAGCGGTCGCGAATGCCGCCCTTGACGATGTCCTTCAGATGGATGACGCCGAGGATGCGGCCATCCTTTGCCACGGCGAGCGGCGTGCCGCCCGATTTCGAGATGCGCTCGACGATCGGCGCGAGATCCGCGGGCGGATTCGCCCTCATCTGTGCATAGGCGAGGATCGCGTCGACCGCGCCCTTGCGGATCGCATGACCCTCGACATCGACACCCGACATGCGGGTCTGCGCCGAGAAGGGGATGAAGTGCGCGTTGAGGGTCGCCATGTCGCGGCTGCGCAGCCCGTATTTCTCCTTCGCCAGTATGACGATCGAGCGCCCTTCCGGCGTTTCGTCGCTTAAAGAGGAGAGCTGCGCCGCATCGGCCAATGCGCGCTGATCGACGCCCTCGAGCGGGAGGAACTCGGTCGCCTGGCGGTTGCCGAGGGTGATCGTGCCGGTCTTGTCGAGGAGCAGCGTGTCGACATCGCCCGCCGCCTCGACCGCGCGCCCCGACATCGCCAGCACGTTGAAGCGCACGAGCCGATCCATGCCGGCAATGCCGATCGCGGAAAGGAGCGCGCCGATGGTCGTCGGAATGAGCGTCACGAAAAGCGCGATCAGCACCACGACCGAGACGGCGCCACCGGCGTAGGAGGCAAAGCTCGGGATCGTTACCGTGGCGAAGACGAAGATCATCGTCAACCCCGCGAGCAAGAAATTGAGCGCGAACACGGTAGGCGTCATCTGCCGCACCGCGCCTTCGACGAGGGCGATCATGCGGTCGAGAAAGGTCGCGCCCTGCGCCGCGGTGATCCGCACTTTGAGCCAGTCGGAGGTGATGCGCGTGCCGCCGGTGACGGCCGAGCGGTCGCCGCCGCTCTCGCGGATGACAGGCGCGGACTCGCCGGTGATCGCCGATTCATCGACCGAGGCGACGCCTTCGATCACCTCGCCATCGGAGGGGATGAGATCGCCCGTCTCGACGAGCACGATATCGCCTTTCTTGAGCGCGGCCGCGGCGATCTTCTCGAAGGCGCGGGTCTGCACATTGGGAAGACGCTTCGCGCTCGTTTCCGTACGCATGCGGCGCAGCGTGTCGGCTTGCGCCTTGCCGCGGCCTTCAGCCACGGCCTCGGCGAAATTGGCGAAGAGCACGGTGAACCAGAGCCAGGCCGCGATCTGTCCTGAAAACAACGGGCTTGTTCCGACCACCGTGCCCGCCCCCGCAACAAGGTCGCGGAAAAAGAAGATCGTGGTCAGCACCGAGACGATCTCGACCACGAACATGACCGGATTCCTGACCAGCGTTCGCGGATCGAGCTTCTTGAACGACGCGCCGATCGCCGGCACGATCAACTTGCTGTCGAAGAGCGAGAGCGGCTCGACCTGGCGCTTATAGAGGCCGGTATGCGACGAGTGCAGTGAAGTCATGGTCATGATGGAAAGGTCCTCAAACGACGTTCAAGGCGAGGTTGCGTAAAGCGTGCCGTGATTCATCGCGACCTGCTCGACCACGGGTCCAAGCGAGACCGCGGGGAAGTAGGTCAAGCCGCCGACGATGAGAATCACACCGACAAGCAAACCGACGAAGAGCGGCGAGTGCGTCGGGAAGGTTCCGGCCGAGGGCGCGACCAGCTTCTTCGAAGCCAACGAGCCCGCGACCGCAAGGAGGGGAACCACGAAGATGAAGCGGCCGATGAGCATCGCGAAGCCGAGCGTCGTGTTGTAGAAGGGCGTGTTGGCCGAGATGCCGGCAAAGGCGCTGCCATTGTTCGCCGTCCCTGAGGTGAAGGCATAGAGGATCTCGGAGAAGCCGTGCGGACCGGCATTGAGAGGACCCGCGAGCCCCGCCGGGACGACCGCGGCGAGCGCGGTGAAGCCGAGGATCGAGAGCGGCAATGACAAGAGCGCCAAGATCGACATCTTGACCTCTTTCGCTTCGAGCTTCTTGCCGAGATATTCGGGCGTGCGTCCGACCATCAGCCCCGCAACGAACATCGCGACGATGGCAAAGGCGAGCATGCCGTAGAGGCCCGAGCCGACGCCGCCAAAGATGATCTCGCCGAGCTGCATGTTGACGAGGGGAACGAGACCTCCCAGCGGCGTGAAGCTGTCATGAAAGGAATTGACGGCGCCGCAGGACGCGTCGGTCGTGACCGTGGCAAAGAGCGCCGAATCGGCGATGCCGAAGCGCACCTCCTTGCCTTCCATATTCCCGCCCGCCTGCATCGCGCTCGGCGCCTGGTCGATGCCGAATTGCGCGAAAGCGGGATTGCCTTTCGCCTCGGCCCAATAAGCGGTGGTGGTGCCCATGAGGAAGAGAATGCCCATTGCGGCAAAGAGCGCCCAGCCTTGGCGTTCATTGCCGACCATGCGGCCGAGCACGTTGGTCAAGGCGGCGCCGATCGAGAAGATCAGCACGATCTCGACGAAATTCGTCAGCGCGTTCGGGTTCTCATAGGGATGCGCGGAGTTGGCGTTGAAGACGCCGCCGCCATTCGTCCCCATCATCTTGATGACTTCCTGCGAGGCGACCGGCCCCTGCGCGATGGTTTGCTTCGCGCCCTCGAGCGTCGTCGCATCGACATAGGCGCCCAGATTCTGCGGCATCCCCTGCCACACGAAGAAGAGGCAGACGACGATCGCGATCGGCAGCAGGATGTAAAGCGTGCAGCGCGTGAGATCGACCCAGAAATTGCCGACCGCTTTCGCCTCGCGCCGCGCGAAGCCGCGAATGACGGCAAGCGCCAAGGCGATGCCAGTCGCCGCCGAGACGAAATTGTGGACGGTGAGCCCCGCCATCTGCGTCAGATAGCTCATCGTCGTCTCGGGGACGTAGGACTGCCAATTGGTATTGGAGACGAAGCTGGTCGCCGTGTTGAAGGCAAGGCTCTGCTCGACGGCGCTCTGCCCTTGCGGATTGAAGGGCAGCACGGCCTGGAGCCGCTGCAGCGCGTAGAGCGTCACGAAGCCGGCGACGCTGAAGAACAGCAGGGCCACCGCATAGGTCAGCCAGTGCTGCTCCTCCTTCTCATTGACGCCGCAGCAGACGTAGATCGCGCGCTCGACCGGGCGCAGCACCGGATGAAGAAAGGTGCGCTCGCCGTTGAAGACGCGCGTCATATAGCCGCCGAAAGGCCGCGTCAGCGCGATGATGACCACGCAATAAAGCGCGATCTGAAGCCAGCCGTCGAAGGTCATCGATGTACTCCCGGAAGACCGCTCTCAAAACCGCTCGGGGTTGATGAGGGCGAAGATCAGATAGACCGTGATCGCGAGCGTCACGATGCCGCCGAGTGCATAGTCGAAAATCATCTCGATGCTCCTCACATGCGGTCGCAGGCGACGCCGTAGAGCACGGCAAGCGCAAAGAAGACGACGCCGGCGGCGACGAAAATCGTATCAAGCATCTTGTTTTCTCTCCTGGAGCCGAGCACCGACTTCCCATGCGCGCTGCGGCCGCTCGAATTGGCTTTCGCGAACGGAAGCCAATGCTGTGTTAATGAGGTGGGAAAGAAATGACGCGCTGCACATAAAAATTCGAGAGGGATCGAGCGGGGCGGCTATATAAATTCCATATATAAAAGCCGCTTCAATGGTGAACATCGCCCTCGTACCGGATCGGCGGGACATCGCAGGATGCGCTTTCGGTCTTGGCAAAGCGCAGGGCCGCCTCGCGCTCTCGATCCTTTATGCCGGAAACGCCTTCTATAGGCCGACAACGAACCTGACCGCTGGCGGTCAGAGGAGGCGCGATGGCGATCCGCAACGACTTCGACGATGACGACTGGGCGCTGCCGCGAGACGCGCGGCAGCC
>CAYMNX010000176.1:0-2655 GCA_964391905.1 uncultured Rhizobiaceae bacterium | reverse complement strand
CCCGGTCACTATCGCGGCGTGAAGAGGCTCGTCTGGTATTTCGCCGGCGCATCGGCGACGACCGGGTTGCGCAAGGTGCCGAGGCCCGAGATCTCGACCTCGCAAATATCGCCCGGCCTCATCTGCACCATCCCTGCGACGTAGACCCCGCCGGAATTGGGCGGCGGCGTCTCGCCCGGATGCGGCGGCAGCGAGCCGGGCGAGCCCGAGACGATAACATCGCCCGGGCGGAGATAATAGCCCTGCGAGAGATAGTTGATGAGCTGCGGCACGCCGAAGATCAGGAGATCGGTGGTCGCGTTCTGGCGCTCAATGCCGTTGACGCGGGTGATGATGCGATGCTTCGACGGGTCGCCGAATTCATCGGGCGTCATCAGCCAGGGGCCGAAGCTGCCCGACTGCTCGAAATTTTTCCCCAAGCCGAATTGGCGGTTGTGGCTCTGATACTCGCGCACCGAGCCCTCATTATAGCAGGAATAGCCCGCGACATGCCCCAAGGCGTGCTCGACCGGGATATGGCGGCCGCCCTTGCCGATGATGATCGCGAGCTCGCCCTCATATTCGTATTTCTTCGCGATCGCCGGATCGGGGCAGAGGATCGGCCGCAGATGCCCGACCTGGGTGCAAGGCATGCGCAGGAAGACTTGCGGATATTTCGCCGAGGTGGTGAGCCCGGTCTCGTCGATGTGCAGCTTGTAATTGAGCGCCAGGCACCAAATCGCGTTGGGATCGGGGATCACCGGATCGAGCTGCACCTCGTCGAAGCTCAAATCGGCCTTCCTTCCCTTGGCCGCAGCCTCCGCCGTGGCGAGCCCGCCTTCTAGAGCGATGAGCGCCTTCAGGCTCCTCGGCAATTGCGGTGCCGCTTGCGGCAGCGCAACGAAGCTCGTCGCGTCGACCATGACGCCGACGCCGCTCTCGCTGCCCTGACGATATGAGACGAGCCGCATTTCCCCCTCCCTTGATTAGACAAGTTTATGAGGGCGAGCTTGGTCAAAATGCGGCGCCGAGGCAAGAGGCGCGCGAGACTCATAGGAAGGTCGGCGCGCAGGGGAGAGCGCGAGCCGCAGAGGGCCTGCGCTTTTCCCTGGGCGCGGGGATCGCATCGCGGCGGTCCGCGTCATGCGCCCGCGCGCCGAAGCGATCAGAGCTGGCTGCCGATCGAGATGAACATCGCGTTGAGGTCGGTGCCGACCGTGGTGATGGCGGCAACGATAGCGACCGCGATCAGCGACGCGATGAGACCATATTCGATCGCCGTGACGCCCGATTTGTCTTTGAAAAGACGCTGCAAGAAACGAACCATGGCTCTGCCCTCCGTCGTTATGTCCGGGTTACGTAACGACAGAGTTAGGATGCTGGCCGTTAAAACTGCGTTATCGCACCGCCGCGGAAATCCGCGGCGCGCGAGGATGATTGAGACAATGCGGCGCAATTTTGCGGCAAAGGCGGAGAGCAGCGAGAGCGCGCCGGCGGGCGCTGCGGCTTGCATCTCGACAGACCGCGGGGAATGCCCCGAGCCATCACACATGGGGCAGGAGGGCGCCGATCGATGCGACCGCGATGAGCAGCACCGCCGCCGCTGCATATGCCAAGCCGGTGAGCTGTGGCGCTTCGCTGGGCGCGGCGCGCGTCCGGCGCGCGAGCACGCCACGGCCGTGTCGGCTGCCGAACCCTTTCGCGGCTTTGGGCTTGGCGTCTCCGCTGGCGCAGACATCATTGGCCGCCGCGAAGATCTTCGTCGCGATGGCGCAATCATCGACATCGACAATTTTGCAGAAATACATCGCCATCTGCGACCTCTCCTTCCCTATTCCGTTTCGCCATTGACCAATGGGCAGCCGCCGCAACGGCGATGACCGAGCGGGTCGGAGAGGCAGCGACCGTGATACTCGCATTCCTGCGCGTAGCGATGAAGGATGGCGGCATCATCGGGCGGCAGCGATAGCGCCAGGCGCCGCGCCTGCTCCGCCCGCCGCCACCAGATTTGCGCATTTGCAGCCATGTCGGACCCCTCCGCGATTGGCCTTCGGCGATGATGCGTAAAGCAATCGATTAGATGACACGTATGATCCAGATCACAGCGCGGCTGCGCTGCCTTCAGCGCGCAAAGCCTCGATCAGAACCCGACCGAGATCAGCCTTTCGCGCTCGTTCTGCCGTATCTCGTCGAGATCGAGCGCGCAGAGGTTGAATTCATGCGTCTTCTCATGGAACCCCCAGCGCTCGCAGTAAGTCCGGTTCTCGTCGGCGAGCGCGTCGATCCGCAACCGCTGCTGCTCGGCGGATAAACTCCGTTGATGGATGAGGGCCGAGACGGCGGCAATCGCCCAGAGACCGACGACGGCCGCCATGCAGACCCTTCCGGCCTTGTAGAGAATGCGGGCGATGTTCACGCGGCCGGTCCTTTTCGCGAACCCGGCGACCTCAATTCGTCCACCACATCGGCACCACGGAACCGGTGTAGACCAGCGCCGCGACGCGCAGCAGCAATCCGCCGAAGCACCACCCAAGAGCAATCGCAAGATCGGTGGCGGTGAGCGTCGCGCCGCGGCGATAGAGTCTGCGATCATCAAGGCTGGACATGAGGGCCTCCATTGGTTCGGCGGGATATGATCTTTCATGGCATGGATCGGCCCGGGGCGCCCGGGGGCCG
>CAYMNX010000175.1:0-1882 GCA_964391905.1 uncultured Rhizobiaceae bacterium | reverse complement strand
CCGCAGCATGGCCGGATCGATCCACTGCGACCTTTCATCGTTTCCCTTCCAGCGAAAGATGCTCCTCCCGCTCTCCCCTTCCTCGTCGGGGCTGCGGGCAGGAACATCTGCCACGTCCCCTGCCAATTTCCGTCGCCCTTCGAGCCAGCGCCGCACGGCCCACAGCGGCAGTTCGATGGCTTCACTTGAGGGCGGTGGCACGAGCGTCAGCAGACGGACCACATCCTGATCGCGCCAGGACGGATCGATGTCTGCTCGCCAAATGATGGTGATCGAATCCGGCTGACGATCCGGGCCGTGCAGATAGAGCGCCACTTCCGGATCTGCGGCTGGAATGGGCGAGGTCTGGCTCAACAGATCAAGATGGGCGGGCAGAAGAACCGGCGCGTCGGGCTTTTCGGTGAGCGCATCGCGATCGGGGGGAGACAGCGCGTTCATCTTCTCGATGCCGAAATTGACGGACAGAGCGCCATTCTTTTTTGTCGCAACGCTTAAGAGATAGTCCCACGCAGGCTTGATCGCCTTTCCGTAGACGGGATCGTCCGCGCGCGCGGAGATG
The DNA here is from genome assembly GCA_964391905.1 of uncultured Rhizobiaceae bacterium. Taxonomy (GTDB): domain Bacteria; phylum Pseudomonadota; class Alphaproteobacteria; order ATCC43930; family CGMCC-115725; genus CAIKMD01. Next base: position 1,323 of record CAYMNX010000175.1, on the reverse strand, counting down.
TCTGATTTGTCCGCTATGATAGCGGCGTAGGCCTTTATTTCGCGGCCGGCGCGGTTGAGCCGGCCGAAACGTTGCCGCAGGCAATCAAGTGGCGCCGCCTCGGTAATCAGCGCGTCGAGATCGATGTCCACGCCGATTTCGATGCATTGGGTCGCGACCAGGATAAGCGGCCGCTCGAGCTCGCGATTTTCATTCTCTTTCCAGACCCGGGTGCGGATCGGTCCCAGCTTTTTGACGAGGCCATCGCGCTCCACCGGCCGCGCGGGACCGATCATCAAGACGATGTCCGGACTTGTCCCTGCATCACTGGCGCCTTCTGTCGGCTCCCGAAACTCCTTCCGAAGCCGGTCGAACACGGCGCGCGCCCTGGCGACGCGGTTGACGACGATGCCGATCGCCGGCCGCGGCGCGCCATGCTTGGCATCGTCGAAATGCCCGAGCGCTTTCCGAACCTCGTCGACAATCGCCGAACAGCGGCGCGCGAGATCCTTGGCGTCACTGCCGCTCTCCTCATCCTTGTCGTCGATTTCGGTGGTACCTTCCGTCTCCTTTCTCGATTTCGCGGTCGGAATGAGACGCGCAATCTTCTCGGCTTCCAGACGCCCCTTCAGGACCGGATTCAATCTGTCCTCATCGTCGAGAGAGAAAACTTCGCTGGCATTCTCTCCTGGCGTGGCGGTCAGAAGGGAAAAGCCCCACGGGGCGGCGATATTGGACTCCCGCCAATTCGGCCCACGATAAATGTCGACCCAACGCATCGTTTGACGAAACGGCTCAGCAATATGCGCTTCGTCCAGCAGGATCAGGCAATCGGAGCCGACGAGGCCGGCATGGACCGGCTTCATGGAATCGGAAACGCCGTAACCGCGGAACAGCAGCCGTGAACCAATCTGGTCGACCGTCGAACACAGGACCGTCGGTTGCGAGGGCGTACGTGCCCAAGCGTCCTCGCGTGGAATACCGCCGCGCAGCCGACGAGCGATGAGCGGTGGCCCATCGCCGGAAAGCTCCATCAGACGCTCGGCAACCAATCGCGTGAACCATCCAGCACGCACGCGGGCGAGCATTTCGATGCGATCCTGCTGCCGTTCGTTGAGCAATTTGTGCTCAAGCGCCCTGGCGTCAGCATCAGAAAGCCGAGACCAAAGCAAGGCAAGGGCTACAGCCTTCGCACGGTTGTACGCATCGTCCACCACCAGCCGGCGGTCCACGACGAAGGCGACGCGGACAGGCGCCCGCCGCTCTGCGATGCGATCGGCTTCCAGCGCCAGATGAAAGACCGCGATATCAATGGCCGCTGTCTTGCCCGATCCCGTGGGCAGG
>CAYMNX010000174.1:0-7496 GCA_964391905.1 uncultured Rhizobiaceae bacterium | reverse complement strand
TCATGACCCGCGCTTGATCGTTGGGATGAAGACGGCGCAGGAACATGTCGTAGCGCGGCAAGCCTTGCTCGGGATCGAAACCGAGCATGCGGTAGCATGCATCGGACCAGTAGGTCATTTCGCCGGCGGTCGGCGACCAGGCCCAGCTGCCGGTATGGCTCAGCCTCTGCGCCTCGGCGAGATAAGCGGCGCTCTGTTGCAGCTCGGCGGTCCGTTCCGCGATCTTCATCTCGAGCTCGTCGCGGGCTTGCCGGAGCTCTTGCTCGCTCTGCCGCAGCGCGTCCTCCGCGTGCTTCAGATCGGTGATGTCGGTGCAGCTCCCGAACCATTTGACGATGGCTCCGGCGTTGTTGCGAAGCGGCACGCCGCGCGTCTTGAACCAGCCATAGACGCCGTCGTGGCGACGGACGCGATATTCGACATCGTAAGCGCGGCGTCCCGCGACGGATTCGGTCCAGAACTGCCGCGTCGGTTCGCGATCGTCCGGGTGCAGCACCGCCATCCACTGCCAGCCGAGCAGCTCCTTTTCCGGAACGCCGGTATAGGCCGTCCATTGCGTGCTGAAGTAATCGCACGCGCCATCGGGCGCGGCCGCCCAAACGAGATGCGGCAGCGCCTCGGTGAGGCTTCGCCAGCGCTGCTCGCTCTCGCGCATCGCCTCTTCGGCGGCACGACGGTCGCGAAGAAGGCGCGCATTGTGAAAGGCGATCGCGGCATGATTTGCCGCGACCGACAGCAGCAGCTGATCCGTTTCGTCGGGAAACCCCTCGCGATCCGATGCCGCGACGACAACGCCGCCCTCGCCATCGACGCCGATCGGGATGACGATGCCGCAGCCGGGCTCACCGTCGAAAGGCGCGACGATACGCTGTGAGAAGAGCTGACGGTCGTCGACATGGCGGCGCCGCCATTCCGAGAATCCGGCCCCCGGATTTCCCCGCACCGCCTCGAGCATCGCGCCGCGCTGCGCATCGCGAAACCGAACCAAGGCGAAATCGAGATCCATCGACCCGACGAGCACATCCGCAAGGCCGGCCGCGATCCCCGAGGGTTCGCGCCCGACCCAAGCCGCCGGGATTGCCGAAAGTGCAACCAGATCCCTGAGCGCCTTTCGCAGGCGCGACGAGGTCTCGGCTTCAGCGCCTAGCGGCGCGGGCTTTCCCTCACTGCGCTCGTCCAAATCGGCGTCTCTCCCGTATCTCGATCAAAAACTGTTCAGGCGAAACAAAGAAAGGATTCTCCTGCAGCACTTGACCGATGATCGCAACCGGGTGAGTCCGCAGGATATCCATCACCACGCTCGCGCTGAACTTCGACAGATCATAGGTGCAGATGACAGGGTCGCGATATTTGGGCAGCACGTAATTGAGGCGGGTCTCGTATTCGACGAGATCGCCCACCCCCGGCTTGTCGAGCAGCGCCCATTCCATATGCGCCACGATCCGCGTCAGCGGATAGCCGCCTGCGGCGCCCGATCGCAGGGTTTCCTCGATCAAAGCCAACATCGCGTCCTGGTCGAAGCGATCGCCGCGCAGCTGCGCGTTCTGCCAAGGCCGCAGCTCGAGCTGTCCGCTCTCCATCGTCGCCTCGACGTCGATGCCCGAGGCGGCGAGGCGCTGCAGATGCTCCTGCCGTTGCTGGGGGTCGATAATATGGAATGCCTTGTCGCCGCGGTCGAAACCTTCCTTGATAAAGGGACGGAGCACCCGGTGCTCCTCGTCGATATCGTTAAAAAACGCGCAAATGTGACGATACCGGCCGAGGCTACTCCCGGCTAGCTGCAGGGAATCGCTCTTCATTTCCATCCCTCACCTCCTGCTGAAGTGTCCTCGCGATCGGGGCGGACCGGCCTCACCTTGGAGATCGCGGCACGAAACCTTCTCGGCCTGCTTGCGCCCGGCACACCAAAGACTTAGCGACGATTGGCACGGGTCAAGAAACATTCGCGATGCAGCAGCGCCAGAGCCGGGCTCTCGCTATGGCGCGGCGTCTCAGCAGCATGATCCATTGCCAAGGCGGAAGCGATTATACTTTAGGGCTAATCGGGGTTGGGTGCGGCGCAGCGTAGCGCGGCGGGTGTCGAAGCGGCGACGCCCGCAGCTTGTAACAAGCTCTAGCGGGACCCGTGCTTTCGTGTAATGCTTTGGTCACCGTCAACCGTGCTGGAAGAATTTTTATGGCAACAGGAACAGTGAAGTGGTTCAACGCGCAAAAGGGCTACGGGTTTATCGCGCGCGACGATGGCGGCCCGGATGTGTTCGTTCACATCTCGGCGGTTGAACGTTGCGGCTTGCCCGGCCTCAGGGAGGGACAGACGATTAGTTTCGAGACCGAGGTCGGCAAGAACGGAAAAAGCGCCGCGACCAATCTGAAGCTCGTGTGAGCCGGACGGGCAAGCGCCACCGCCCGCCGGCCCGCGAAAGCTCTCTAATCTCCTGAGCTCTCATCCGAGGTTTTGAGCGGCGGCGCTTCGCCCGTCGCCAGCGATGGTTTTGCCTTCCGAGGCAGGCGTCGCTGCTATGCGCCTTGCCTAATAGACGACGACGCTGCGGATCGATTCGCCCGCATGCATCAGGTCGAAAGCCTGATTGACATCGGCGAGCGACAGCTTGTGGGTGATGAGATCGTCGATATTGATCTTGCCGTCCATATACCAATCGACGATCTTCGGCACATCGGTGCGTCCGCGCGCACCGCCGAACGCCGTGCCCTTCCAGACACGTCCTGTGACGAGCTGAAACGGCCGCGTCTTGATTTCCTGACCCGCGCCGGCGACGCCGATAATCACGGAGACGCCCCAGCCGCGATGGCAGCATTCGAGCGCTTGGCGCATGACATCGACATTGCCGATGCATTCGAAACTGTAATCGGCGCCGCCATCGGTGAGCGAGACGAGATAGGCGACGAGATCGCCGCCGATCTCTTTCGGATTGACGAAATGCGTCATACCGAATTTCTCGGCGAGCGCCTTCCGTCGCGGATTGAGATCGACGCCGATGATCTTGTCGGCACCGGCGATGCGCGCGCCTTGAATGACGTTGAGGCCGATGCCGCCGAGACCGAAGACCACGACATTGGCGCCGGGCTCGACCTTCGCCGTGTTGATAACCGCGCCGATCCCGGTCGTCACGCCGCAACCGATATAGCAGACCTTGTCGAAGGGCGCGTCCTCGCGAATTTTCGCGACCGCGATCTCCGGCAGCACCGTGAAGTTCGAGAAGGTCGAGCAGCCCATATAGTGATGGATCGGCTTGCCTCCGAGAGAGAACCGGCTGGTTCCGTCGGGCATCACGCCCTTGCCTTGGGTCGTGCGAATGGCGGTGCAGAGATTGGTCTTGCGCGAGAGGCAGGATTTGCATTGCCGACATTCGGGGGTGTAGAGCGGGATGACGTGATCGCCTTTCCTGAGCGAGGTCACGCCCGGCCCAACATCGACCACGATGCCTGCGCCCTCATGGCCGAGGATCGCGGGAAACAACCCTTCCGGATCGGCGCCGGAGCGCGTGAACTCGTCGGTGTGGCAGATCCCCGTCGCCTTGATCTCGATCAGCACCTCGCCGGCCTTCGGCCCTTCGAGATCGACGCTCTCGACGACGAGAGGCCGACCGGCCTCGTAAGCAACCGCAGCCCTGGTCTTCATCCTGCTCTCCCCTTTATTTGCTAGCAGCACCGCCTCCAGTTTGCAGCGAAGCCGCCAGCCGCGCAAATTCGGCGACCCGCCAGCGCGCTTTCCCTGGACAAGCGCAGCAGGCCATCGTCATTGTTCAAGAAGCCCGTGAGCGGATTGCAGGCGAACAAAAGGGGAGGATGACGATGGGGAGGCGTGGAGGACGAGCGCGCGCCGGCGCCGCGCTGATCGCGGCTCTTGCGACCGGCATGCTCGCCGGCATCGGCAGCGCGGCTGCGGCCGATAAGGCACATGTCGGCAAGGCTCAAGGAGCAGCCTGGACCTTCCTGCCCGTCAACGTCGGCGTCGAGCAAGGCTTCTTCGCCAAGGAGGGGCTCGATATCGAGATCATCGATCTCGCCGGCGATGCCAAGGTGCAGCAGGCATTGGCCGCGGGCAGCGTCGAATTCGGTCTCGGCAGCGGCCCCGGCATGGCGTTTGCCGTCAAAGGCTCGCCGGCGATCGCGGTTGCTGCCTTTGCCGGACCGCCGCGCAACATCTCGGCGACCGTGCTCGCCGATTCGTCCGTCAAAACCGTCGCCGATCTCAAGGGCAAACTTATCTCGGTTTCGACCGCCGGCTCGCTGACCGATTGGCTGACGCGGCAGATGGCGCTGCGAGAGGGCTGGGGCCCCGATGGCGTGCGCATCGTCGCGCTGGGCGCGATCGATGCCGCGGTCGCGGCGCTCAAAGCGCGGCAAGTCGATGCGGTCGTGCTCGCGACCGAGGCGGGGTTTCAGCTCGAGGAACGCAAGGAAGGCCGCATCATCGTCGGCATGGACAAATACGCGCCGCGCTTCATCACCCATGTCGTGTTCGCGCAAAAGCACCTCGTGCAAGACGATCCCGCCCTGGTCGTGCGGTTCCTCAAAGGGTTCTTTGCCTCGATCGCCTTCATGAAAGCCAATAAGGCGGCGGTGACGGCTCTCTCCGAGCGCGTCCTTCATTTCAGCCCGACGGTCGCGAGCCGCAGCTATGATTACGAGATCGCGATGTTCGAAGGCGATGGGCGGTTCGATCCGCCATCCGTCGAGACCTTGAAGCGATCCTTCGCCGAAATGGGGACGCTCGACCGCAAGCCCGATGACGACGAGCTCTTCACCACGAAATTCCTGCCCATCAAACCCTGAATCGCCCAAACCCTGAATCGCCGCGGAGAGATCGATGCCGATCATGGCCACCAATCCCAACGTTACGCGCTCGCGCCTCGTGCTCGAGATCGCGTCCGAGATGATCGGCGGTCGCGACCTTGAGACCCCGCCCGATTACTTCCAGGCGAAGGCCGTGCTGCGCGCGGCAAAGCCCGGCGGCAAACCGGTGACGCTCTTTGGCTCGAGCACCGCCGAAGGCATCGACGCGGTAACGCACGGCGAGGCGGATCTCGCCATCATCAATCCCTCGGCGGTGCTGTCGGTCGCGGTGCGCGGCAACGGCATGTTCAAGACGCCGCGCCCCTTGCGCGCGATCGCGGTCATTCCGTCCTGGGATCAATATGTCTTCGCGGTGCGGCCGGAATCGGGCCTCGAGCGTTTCGAGGATATCGCGACGATGCGCTGCCCCTTGCGCATCTCGATGCGCGGCATGGAAGACCACACGCTTCATGCGATCTTCGACGACGTCGCCGCCTGCGCCGGCTTCTCGCGTGACGACATTCGCGCCTGGGGCGGCGAGGTGCGCAAGGAGGGCAGCATGCCCTATCCCGATACGGCGAAGTTCAAGGCCCTGATCGACGGCAAGATCGACGCGATTTTCGACGAGGCGGCGAGCTCTTGGGCCAACGAGGCACTCGCGGCCGGAATTCGGATTCTGCCGCTGAGCGAGGCGACCGTCGCGAAGCTCGAGGCCATGGGTTATCGCCGCGCGGTGATGCCCAAAGCGGAATTCTCCAAGCTTCCCGCCGATGTGCTGACGCTCGATTTCAGCGGCTGGACCGTTTTCGTCCACGAAGCCGCGACGGACGCGCTGGTGACGGAAATCTGCGCCGCGCTCGATGCGCGCAAGGCGCAGATCCCTTGGGAGGAGCCAGGACCCTTGCCAGTCGAGCGAATGTGCCGCGAGGCGCGCGACACGCCGCAGGTGATTCCCTTGCACCCGGCCGCCGCGCGCTTCTGGCGCGAGCGCGGCTATCTCGCGCCGTAGCACGCCGTGGCGAAACCGCCGGCTCCGGCTGGGCGGCGCCGACAGTTCTGATCACAACGGCTGTCGCGCAATATCCGAGGCTTCTTCGTTCGACAACGCCATCTTCGATCTTCTTGACGAATGGACCGATCGCGGCCGCGACAAAGAGAAGAAGGCGCACGGGCACATCGGCCGCCCGCATCCATCGCACGGGGCGAGGCGCTCTTCAACGACACGCCGATCAATATCGCGGGCGTTGCCGGTCTCAACGACGTGCTGGGACAGCCGAGCATTTCCGGCCTCTGCGGCACTTGCCACGATACGCCCAATGTCGGCAACCGCGCGGTGAAGGCGCCGCTCGATATCGGCAAACTAAAAGGTCCGATCCTGCGCGGTCTCGCAAGCCGTGCGCCATTCTTCCATAACGGCTCGGCCGCCACCTTGAGCGACGTCGTTGATTTCTACGACCAGCGTTTCGGAATTGGGTTCACCCGCCAACGGAAGGCGGATCTCGTCGCGTTCCTCGCGAGTCTATGAACAAGGGTAGCATCAGGCTGCGCCAGCGGCGCGCAGCCTGATGCATTGCCGCGGGCCGATCTAGTTTCTCTCGATTGCCCACTGCCAGCAAAAAGTCCCACGAAAATTCAAAGGCACAAACCAATTGGGCCGAAAGATCATGCTTGCCCGTGCTCTATAAAGAGGCAGGCGACCGTTAACCTTGCGAGCGTTCCCGCCGAACCGTTATAAAACGCGCAGGGCAAGGGAAACGCGCGTTAATGAGACTGACGCAACATCGCGATTATTATGCCGGTGCGCTGGTGATGCTGCTGGGCGCCGGGGCGGCCGTCGTCGGCAGCCGCTATGAGATCGGCAGCCTGCGCCGCATGGGACCGGGTTTTTTCCCGACGGCGCTCGGTATCCTTCTCGCGTTGATCGGCGTGCTCATCGCGGGCTCCGCCTCGTTCGACAGCGCATCAAGCGAGAATGAGATTTCGATCAGGCCCGATTGGCGCGGCTGGTTCTGCATCGTCTCGGGCGCGTTGCTCTTCATCGTGCTCGCCGCCCACGCCGGATTGGTGCCCGCGACCATGGCTTGCGTCTTCGTCGCCGCGCTGGGCGATCGCACCAATCGCTGGATCGAGGCACTGCTCTTGGCAGTTGGCGTCACCGTCTTCGGCGCGCTGCTGTTCTACTACGTGCTGCGCATCCAGATACCCTTGTTCGGGAGCATGTGAGCGATGGAGATCGGGCTCACGGATCTGCTCCACGGCTTCAGCGTCGCGCTGCAGCCGCAGAATCTCCTCTACTGCCTCATCGGCGTGGTCGCCGGGAACATGGTCGGCGTCCTTCCCGGGATGGGCGTGCTGTCGGCGATCTCGATTCTCTTGCCGCTGACTTACGGCATGCCGCCCGTCGGCGCGATTCTGATGCTCGCGGGGCTCGCCTACGGCGCGCAATATGGCGGGGCGATCTGCTCGATCCTGTTGAACCTGCCGTGCCATCCGCCGCATGCCGTGACCTGCCTCGATGGGTTTCCGCTGACGAAGCGCGGCAAAGGCGGCACCGCGCTCGGCATCACCATGATGGGCGCGGTGTTCGGCGCGGCCTTCGGCATTCTCCAGATGATCTTCACCGCGCCCTATATCGCGAAGATCGCCTTTCAGTTCAGCTCGGCCGATATCTGCTCGCTCATGCTCCTGGGGCTCCTCGC
>CAYMNX010000173.1:0-8998 GCA_964391905.1 uncultured Rhizobiaceae bacterium | reverse complement strand
TCGGCTTATGCCGCGATGATGGGATTGCTGCCGCCGCTCATCACGGCCGAAACGGCAGTCATCAGCGACGAGCTCAACCATAGCTGCATCATCAATGCTATTCGGCTGGCGCGCCCGCGCGAGCGTTCGGTTTACCGGCATCTCAATCTCGACGAGCTCGAGGCAAAGTTGCAAGAGGCCGCCAAATCCTGCCGCCGTGCGATCATCGTCACCGATGGAATCTTCAGCATGCGCGGCGACCACGCGCCGCTCGCCGAGATCACGGCGCTGGCGCGTCAATACGATCGCGCCTTCTCGGAGAACGTCCTCGTGGTGGTCGATGATTCCCATGGCGTCGGCGCGTTCGGCCCGACCGGCCGCGGCACCGAGGAATGGACCGCCGCCACCGCCGACATCCTCCTCGGCACGCTGGGGAAAGCCTTCGGCGTCAACGGCGGCTATATCGCCGCGAGCCACGCCATCATCGACTATCTGCGCGAGGCCTCGCCCTTCTATGTCTACTCCAATCCGGTCGCGCCCGGCGAAGCGGCGGCCGCGGCCCGCTCGGTGGCCTTTGTCGATAGCGAGGCCGGTCGCGCCCTACTGCGGCATCTTCACGATATGGCGGCGCGGTTCAGAGCCGGGCTCGCGGCACTCGGCCTCGAGACGATCGCGGGCGAGCATCCGATCGTGCCGCTGATGCTGCGTAATTCGCAGCGCACGGCGGCGCTCGTCGCGCATCTGCGCCAGCACGGGATTCTCGCGACCGGCCTTCGTTTCCCGGTGGTCCCGCGGGGCGATGAAGAGATCCGCTTCCAGCTTTGCGCTGATCACACCGCGGCCGATATCGATGAGGCGCTCGCCGCGTTAAAGAGTTTCGCCGGGAGTTGAAATCGCGGCGAGGTTGGTGTTTTTTGGCTGCAGCAGAGCGTAGCCTCAGTAACCTTGAAGAGGCCGATCACCGCCATAAAAAACACGGCAGGAGGCAGAGATTTGACCCACGGCTTGTTGCATAGCGGACCACTCCGACAGCGCCTCACATCGCCTGCGATCCTGTGCATCACCTCGCCCGGTGCCGTCTGGAGAATTGCGGGATTTGGGATTTTTCTCGCCGGCCTCATGATCGGGCTACGACATGAAGAGTTGGCGATCGGCCTTGCGCTGGCCTGCTTCATCACTCTGACGCCGCTGCTGGTGCTCGCCGCGCTGCTCTACGAATTCCAAACGGATTCCGCGCGTGTGCTGCCCGGCTTCAAGGCGTTGCTCATCTTAATGTTGCTGTCTTGCGCCGCGCTCGAGATTTTCGCGCTCGGAAGCCTCGCTTTCGCCTGGAGCAGTAGCGCGCGGCTCGTTCTGCTCATGATGATGGCAGGCGCGATTGCCCTGGCGATCTTCTCGCAGGCTTTCACCACCCGGCAACCGGCGCCGCCAGTCGAGTGAGGCGACCCACGACCGCGGCTGCTCAGCGGATATAGTCGTTGGTCCAGAGCCCGTCGTAGGATTGAAGCTTGTCCTTGGGATCGAGAAGCTTTGCCTCGATGCTGACCTTCTCAGAATTCGCAAGACCATCCACCGGCACATGAAGATCCGTGGCCATCGCGGGAGACACGACTTTCCAGGCCGCCGCCAGCAACGCCGGATCCATGTCCTTGAAGCGATTGCGCAAGATCGCGAGCGCCTGGTCCGGCTGATCGTGGATCATCCGATTGGCGGCCGCGAAGGCGCGCACCACGCGGATGCATTTCTCGGGGTCGGTATGACAGGTCTCTGCCTTGGTTTCGACCAGATCGTAAGCGAAAGGCAAGAGATCGGGGGCGTCGCCGCGCGCGGCGCTTGCGAACATCACGGCGCTGCCTTTGAGCACCCCCTGGGTCGTGAAGGGCGTCGCTGTCGTATAGCCGTCGATTGCCTTCGTCTCCAACGCCGGCAGCATCGATTGCGGCTCCATCGGCGCGATGCGCACATCGGTCTCGGGATCAAGCCCGCCCCGAACCACGACAAGGCGCTCCCAGGCATGGACGATGCTGCCCACGCCCTGGATTGCGATCGTCTTGCCTTTCAAGAGGTTGCCGCGCTCGGCGAGCGACATCCCGTCGCGGATGTGCAGCGCATCATAAACATCCTTGCGCAGCACCATCTCGACCATCGGCTTGTCGAGCAGATTGGCGATCGCCAAGAGACGCTGGCCTTGGGCGGCGGCGCGGAGAAAAACCGGGCCCGTGCCAATGGTGAAATCGGCACTGCCCGCGATTACCGCATTGACCGATGCGACGCCCACCAGCGTGCGATGAGAGACGTTGAGCCCTTCTTTCTTGTAGAAGCCGCCATCTTCGGCGAGGAAGGCGGAGCTGAAAGTCAGGGTCGAGGACGGCAACGCGATGACGACGTCGATAGGCTTTTGGGCATGGGCGCTCGGCGGCAGCGCGCCGAGACAAACCGCAAGGAGAGCCGCCGCCAGCTTGCATCGGTTTACCATTTCGTCCTCCCGACTATCGTTGGAAACGGCCCTCGGCGGTTTGGTTCCGCGAAGCCGGCGCGCAGCCGATGACGAAGCCCCCGACTGAATGGCGGCAGTTCAGGGCTTGATCGCGGCAAAGCTGTGCGATCTTATCACATTGCGGAATCAGTCGGCTTGTGCTTTTGAGTGGACGGGGAGGCCGGATCAAGCGACGGAAGCGATGGATTGAGTGGGCAGAAGGTGGAGCCCTCGCGGCGCTCGCATCCAACCGTCGCCCGGAAACCGGCCCACGCCATGAGGCGTGACAACCTCTGCATTGGACCGAACTTCTGCTGTGGAGCGAGCATGGTTGCAAAGATAATCGACGGCGTCGCCATCGCGCGCAAAGTCCGGGTCGGCGTCGCGGCGCGCGCGCAAGCGCTCGTCAAGGCGGGCGTCACGCCTTCTCTGGCGGTGGTGATGGTCGGCGAAAATCCCGCCTCTACCGTCTATGTCCGCAATAAGGTGCGTGCTTGCAGCGAAGTCGGCATCAAATCGGATGTGGTCCGTTTTCCCGTTGACGTAACGGAAGCCCAACTGCTCGCCCACATCGAGAGACTCAACAACGATCCCACGGTTCACGGGATTTTGGTACAGCTGCCACTGCCGCCCAGCATCTCGGTCCGGCGCGTGCTCGAGACGATTTCCGTGAGCAAGGATGTCGACGGTTTTCATCTCTATAATGTCGGCGGTCTGGTCATCGGCGATACCGTTTTCCCGCCCTGCACGCCCTATGGCGTTCAGAAGATCTTGGAGCATGAGGGGATCGAGCTCGAGGGCAAGAACGTCACGGTCGTCGGCGCGAGCAATATCGTCGGCAAGCCCATGGCGCTGATGCTCATGCAGCGCGAGGCGACCGTCGCCATCTGTCATGCAAAAACGCGCGATCTCGCGCAATACACGATCCTCGCCGATATTCTGGTCGTGGCTGCGGGCTTCCCCAGGCTGATCGTGCCGCAAATGGTGCGCACGGGCGCCGTCGTTATCGACGTCGGCATCAATCGCCTCCCCGATGGCCGCCTCGTCGGCGATGTCGATTTCGACGGGGTAAAGGAGAAGGCCTCTTTCATCACCCCGGTCCCGGGCGGCGTCGGGCCCATGACCGTGACCATGCTGCTCGAGAACACGGTCGGCGCCGCCGAGCGCGCCGCAAAGCTCGCGCGCATGACAGCGCCGGCCCTCTGACCTGCTGAAGAGCGTCGCAAAAGAATCGTCCTGGGTGCCGATGCCGCGAGCGGTCGCCCGCCTTCATTGACTCCGGCGCGCTTTCAGCCATTCTCGGCAGGGCGCTCATGACATCGACGATACAGATCCTTGTTCTGCTGCTGGTGGTGGTCGCGGCGATTGCAGCGCTTGCGACACGCCTTAAGATTCCCGCGGCCATCCTCCTTGTACTCACCGGCGTCGTCCTTGCGCTCGTGCCAGGCTTGCCGGCCGTCGAGCTCGAGCCGGAGATGGTGCTGCTCCTGGTTTTGCCGCCGCTCATCTACTCGGCGGCCGTGGCCATGAGCTGGCGCGAATTCCGCTTCAACCTTCGCCCGATCGGCTTGCTCGCCGTCGGCGCCGTCGTGTTTACGTCCGCGGCGGTCGCCGCCGTTACGCATGCGCTGCTGGGCCTTCCTTGGCCGGTCGGTTTCGTGCTCGGCGCCATCGTCGCGCCGCCCGATGCCGTGGCGCCCTTGGCGATCATTCGCCGCATGCAGCTTCCGCACCGCATCGCCGTCGTGCTCGAAGGCGAAGGGATCGCCAATGATGCGACTGCGCTCATCCTTTATCGCTTCGCCGTCGCGGCGGTCAGCGTCGGCACGTTTTCGGTCGGCCAGGCGACGGCGATGTTCGGCGCGATCGTCGTCGGCGAGATCCTGTGGGGGGTTGGCGTCGGTTGGCTCATGCTGCGGCTACGGCGCTGGGTCGACGATCCGCGCATCGAGATCACCCTTTCGATCATTACGCCCTACCTCGCCTATTGGCCGCCACAGCATTTGGGCGGTTCGGGCGTGCTCGCCACCGTCACAGCCGGCCTCTATATCAGCTGGAACGGACTTCTTCTGATCAGCGCGGCAACGCGTCTCCAAGGCATTTTCTTCTGGGACTTCCTCATCTATCTGATTGAAGGCCTGGTGTTTCTCATTACCGGCCTGCAGGCACGCACGCTGGTTGCCAGCATCGTCAATTTTTCGATATCGGAGCTCGCGATCTCGGCCTTGGTCGTCAGCGCGGTGGTGATCCTTGCCCGTTTCATTTGGATGTTTCCCGCGACTTATCTCCCACGCTGGCTCTTCAAATCGGTTCGGCGCCATGATCCGGCGCCGCCCTGGCAATGGCCCTTTGTGCTCGCCTTCACCGGGGTACGTGGGATCGTGTCGCTGGCGGCGGCGCTCGCTATTCCGTTCGAGACGGCAGCCGGCCAGCCTTTTCCCGATCGCGACCTTATCCTCTTTCTTACCTTTTCCGTCATTTTGGTGACGCTGGTGGGCCAGGGCTTGATGCTGCCGTCGGTCATCCGCGCGCTCGGACTTGCCAATGCCGGACGGCGCGAGCGCCATGCCGACCGCGTCGAAGAGCAGGCGGCGCGACGCGAAGCGATCAAGGCCGTGATAGAGCGACTCAACGAGCTCAAGGCGGAACGGAAACTCGATGACGAGGTCGTTCAGCCGCTACGGTCCCGCCATCGCGATCGCCTGAGGCATGTCGAGCACCAAGCCGACGGCGATGAGGACCACCGCAAGCTGACTGAGCTACATGAGGAGATCGAGCTGCTGCTGATCGAAGCCGAGCGTCAAAGCATCAATAATCTATTTCGCGACGGAAAATTGAAGGACGAGGCGCGCCGCCGCATCGAGCGTGAGCTCGATCTGCGCGAAGCCAGCCTCAATAATCGCGAAGGCGAGGCCTAAGCCGCGGCCTTTCGGCTCCAATGCTGGTTCCCTGGACATCATCTGCACGTCACGTGGCCGTCGATCCGATGACTGCCATCCGTTTGATGCAGCGCGTCAAAATCTAGGCAGCGACCGTTTCGGATTTGCTTCTCGCGCATCGCCAGAGCGAATGCGCTCGCACAGCGCGGTGCCGAAAATACAAATAAATCGAAAGTTCTTACAATGGTTTAGCCTCGCATGCAAAAACTCGTGCGCGCTCAGTCAAGAGTTCGGCACGATGCTTGCGCAACCCGAGAACGGTTATTGCGACGCAGCATTTTGGCCTCGATTCCAAATCGGAGATTTATTGGTCGGCGTGCTGCCGGTGCCGCGATATCCGCCAGGGTCAATTTCAGGATGCGCTCCACGATGAAGAAGCTGTTGCTCGCGATCATAGTTGCCGCGCTGACGGCGGGTTCTGCCGGCGCTGACGAGCTTTCCCCCGTCAAGCTCGGCATCTCGAAGCTCGGGGCGATGACCAATGTGTGGGTCGCGAGCAAAATCGGCATCTTCAAGAAGCACGGGCTCGATCTCCAGATCGTCGAGATCCCGCTCTCCTCGCAGAATATCTCGGTGTTGCAGGCGAAATCGGTCGATATCGTGCTGCAGATTCCCGGCACCGCGATGGTGGCGAAGGAGCAAGGCTTCGACATCGTTCTCGTGGGCCAGAACGAGACCGCGGGCACCAAGCCGCCCGTCTCGAACGCGATCCTTGTTCCGGTGAATTCCCCGGTCAAATCGGTCCAGGATCTGGTGGGAAAGCGTATGGCCACCTCATCGCCGCGCGGCCAGAGCTTTGCCGCGCTGAAGGAGTTGTTCCAGCGAGCGGGAAGCTCGGTCGAGAAGGTGCAGATGATGGAGGCGCCGTTCACTTCGGTGGCGGACCTCCTCCGCTCCGGCCAAGTCGACGCGGCGATTGCGCTCGATCCCTATACGACGCAGATCACCAGGGCTGGTTACGGTCGCGTCATATCCTGGTACATGCAGGAGAGCATTCCCGATCAGCCTGTCGGCGCGTGGTGGGCGCTGCGCTCCTGGGCCGAGGCGCACAAAAAAGAGGTCGCGGCGTTCCAGGACTCGATCACGGAATCGCACGAATACCTCAATTCCGATCCCGAACGCGCGAAGAAGCTCGTTGCCGAGTATTCGGGGCTCGATCCGGCGCTCGTCGAGGAAATGCCGCTCATCAGCTGGAAGTCGACGATCGACCCCAAGGTCTGGCAGGCGGTCATCGACATGATGTACCGGCAGGGCGAGATGACCAAGCCGCATGACATCGCCGAATATCTCGTGAAATAGCAAGCAGGAGGGGACAAATGTCGGCATCGGAAAGTCCACACGCGGCGCCCATGGCGCTGCCGGACATGGTGCGCCTTGCGACCATTCCGCCGGCGCAACTCTTGGCCGAAACCCGCTCAGCCTTGTTGCTGGTCGATGTGCAGAACCGCTTCATCTTCGGCGCGAGCGAGGCGTCGCCCGGGCCGACTGTGCGGATCCTGCAGCCGGTCGGCAAGCTCTTGCGTACGGCGCGCGCCCACGACATTCCGCGCTATTTCGTCACCGTCGGACATGCGCCGGGTCCAAGCGATGCCGCGCCCTGGATGCGCCGTCTTGCCGCCATGGGCTCGGATGTGAAGAGCCGCCTCACTCAGCCGCCGCTCTCGGCCTGGGCTTCGGCGATCCCGAACGAGATCGCGCCGCAGCCAGGTGAGGTTCACCTGACGAAGTGGCGCTACAGCGCGTTCTACGAGACGGGGCTCGACGTCTTGCTGCGCGGCATGGGAATCGAGACCGTCGTCATCGGCGGCGTTGCCAGCTATGGCTGCATCATCGCCACCTACATCGATGCCTGCTCGCGCGGCTTCTTTCCCATCCTCTGCGCCGAAGCCGTAGATGGTGCCGATCCGACGCTGCACAAGGCAGCGATGGATTTCATGAGTCCCAACAGCAAGCTCGGCGTCGAGGAGATAGCCGGCATTTGGAGCGGCGAGGTCTAGCCGGATTCTGCAGAAAGGAAAGTTTCTGATGAGCAAGATGGGCAAGCTCGAATTGGGGGTGTTTCTCCCAATCGGCAACAATGGTTTCCTGATGTCGAAGACGGCGCCGCAATATGCGCCGAGCTTCGAGATGAACAAGCAGATCGCCATTCTCGCCGAGAATCTGGGCTTCGACTATGTGTTCTCGATGTCGAAATGGCGCGGCTTTGGCGGCGAGACGCATTTCTGGGATTCGACGCTCGAATCCATCTCGCTGATGACCGGCCTTGCGGCTGCGACCTCGCGGATCGGCATCATCGCAACGATGCAGCCGGTGCTGTTCCCGCCCGCCGTCGCGGCGAAAATGTCGGCAACGATCGACGACATTAGCGGCGGGCGCTTCGGCATCAACCTCGTGACCGGCTCATTCCTCGACGAATACACGCAGATGGGCATTCTGCCGCCCGACTACAGCAAGAACCGCTATCGCTATGCGAGCGAATGGCTCCATGTCGTGAAGCGCCTCTGGGCGGAAGAATCGGTGACCTTCGACGGCGAGTGGTTTCACCTCCTGGATTGCCGCTCCTCCCCGAAGCCGGTTCAGAAGCCGCATCCCTTCATCATCTGCGCCGGAACCTCCGACGAGGGCTTTCGCTTTACGGCGCAAGAGGCGAATTACAGCTTCATGAATGGCATCACGGTGGAGCATACGAGACAGCTGAGCCGGCGAATGAAAGAGATCGCGGCCGAAGCCGGGCGCGCGGTCAAAACCGCGACGACGCTGCTGCCGATCCTCGATGAGACCGATGCCGGCGCGGAAAAGCAGTGGAAGCACATTCAAGAAGGAGCCGACAAGGAGGCGCTGGCGAACTTGGCGAGCTATTACAGCAAGGGCGACCGCGAATCGTCCAAGAACCGCATCCTCAAGATGGAACGCGACGTTTCGTTTGCCGGACGCATGATCCCGGGAAGTCCGGCGACTTTGGCCGCGGTCATCGAAGAGCTCGTCGTCGATGGCGGCCTCGACAGCATTCAGCTGCTCTTCCCGGACTACATCAATGGCCTGAAGACCTTCCATGCCGAGGTGATGCCCCTCCTGCAGCGGCGCGAGCTGCGGCTCGCGAGCTAAGACGGAAGCAAGACGACGATAGCCGAGCTCGATACGCGATAGGCCGCTCGGTTGGCGACAAACACGGGCGCCGGTTGCGCCATCGCGTCGCCAGCCGCATGGTGTCGGTGCCATGGCAACCGATTCCCGTATCACCCCGTTCGAGCGCCCCGGCGTGCGGGGATTCCTGCATCGACCCGATCGAGCAAGCGATCAGGGCGTGGTGCTCACGCATGGCGCCGGCGGGAATTGCGCAGCGCCGTTGCTGATCGCGCTTGCGACTGCGTTCTGTGACGCCGGCGTGACCGTCCTGCGCTGCGACCTCCCCTTCCGGCAACGTCGCGCGTCGGGTCCTCCATCCCCCTCCGCTGCCGCCGCAGACCGGGCGGGTCTGCGCGATGCGGTCGCCGCTCTCAAAAATGTCGCGAGCGGCACGGTCTTCCTGGGCGGCCATAGCTAGGGGGGGCGGCAAGCGAGCATGCGCGCGGCCGACGGGCCCGACCTTGCGGCGGTGCTCCTT
>CAYMNX010000172.1:0-6217 GCA_964391905.1 uncultured Rhizobiaceae bacterium | reverse complement strand
CCAACATCCGCACCGTGATCGCGCGCGACGGCAATGATTGGGTCATCAGCGGCCGCAAATGGTTCATCACCAACGCCGCCGATCCGCGCACCAAGCTCTTCATCGTCATGGGCCAGACGAGCCCCGATCGCGCCGAGCCGCATCGTCGGCAAAGCATGGTGCTGGTGCCCGCCGACGCGCCGGGCCTCACGGTCGTGCGCAATCCGCCGGTGATGCACCAGGTGCATTCGAACGGGCATTGCGAGGTGCTGTTCGACAAGGTTCGCGTACCGGCGGCGAATCTCCTCGGCGAGGAAGGCGGCGGCTTCGCCTTGGCGCAAGCGCGGCTTGGCCCCGGCCGCATTCATCATTGCATGCGCGCCTTGGGCGCGGCCGAGCGCGCGCTCGAGCTCATGATCGAGCGCGCCCTGGAGCGCCGCACCTTCGGCCAGATGCTCCACGAGCATGGCACGATCCGCGAATGGATCGCGCTGTCGCGGATCGAGATCGAGCAGGCGCGGCTTCTCGTCCTTAAAGCCGCCTGGCTCATCGACCGGCACGGGACCAAGGCGGCGCGGCGCGAGGTCTCGCTCATCAAGGTGATCGTGCCGCGCATCGAGGTCGCGATCGCCAATCGCGCGATGCAGGTCTTTGGTGCCAAGGGCCTGACGCAGGACACACCGCTGCCCGATATCTGGACCCATGGCCGTTATTTGCAGATCGTCGACGGGCCCGACGAGGTGCATCTGCGCTCAATCGCGCGCGCCGAAGTGCGCGCGATGGAAAAACGGCGCGGCGCGACAGCCGGAATGCGCGCGTAAGCGTCGCGACCTATTCGAAGATCAGGGACAGATCGACGATGTGCTGCGCGGGCAGATCCTTTTGCTCCATCATCATGCGGAGTGGATCGAGCTGCGCGCCGCCGACCGGAGCCTTGGGCAACGACAACATGCCGGCCGTGGCGATGCCGATTGCGCCGGCCGCAAGCACGGTAGCGATCATCATGCGCCAGGCATGACGGGATCCAAAAGCTGCCTCTGCGGTGGTGAACATGGCGACTCTCCTCCGTCTTCCGCCAGCCGGATCGAAGCCGCGACGCGGCGCGGATCCGTTGGCTTGCGGACGAAGGATCGCGGAAAACCGACCGGCCGCCTGTGAGCCGGTTCACAGAGCGAGCATCTTTTGCGCCGGCGCGGCGACACCCTCGGCTCCATCGCCCGCGTGGAGCGGAAGCGATGGCGAACGGCCGAGGGCGAAGCCCCGCGGAACCGAAGCTCAGAAGCGATAACCGATGCCGGCGCCCACGACGAGCGGATCGAGCCGGGTATTCGCCGTCACCGGACCGAGCGCCGTGCTGAGATGCGCCGTCGTGTCGAGGAAGATCTGCTTCACGTCGAAATTCGCGAACCAGTGGCCGGTGAAATTGTAGTCGAAGCCCGCCTGGATCGCTGCGCCGACATTGTTGTCGAGCGAGAGACTCTGCACGGTCGGTCCCGCCCCTTGGGTCGAATAGAAGAACATGACGGCGAGGCCCGCGCCGACATAGGGGCTGAACCTCTCGTGCGGCATGAAGTGATATTGCAGGGTCAAGGTCGGCGGCAGCACCCAGGTCTTGCCGGCATCGACAGCGCCGATCGCGGTGCCATGCGCCTCGAGGCTGTGCCGCGTCGTCGCGAGAATCAGCTCGGCGGCAATGTTGTCGGTGAAGAAATAGGAGAAGTCGACCTCGGGCGCCGCCGAGGCTGAGGTCTCGACATGTCCGCCAATCGAGGTGCTGCTGGAATTGTCTTCAGGGATCACGCCGATCGCACGCGCCCGCACCATGACACTACCCGCCGCCTTGCCGACCGGCGCATCAGCCGGCGTTTGCGCCCATGCCGCGCCGCCAAGCGTCAACATGCCGCCCGAGAGACAGATCGCCAATAAGCTCCGTTTCATCTTTTCCCCTTACCCCCGTGCCGTCAGCACGGCCCCTGATCCAATACGCGACACCGCACGCAAGCGCGGCAAGCGCATCTTCGGTAAGGATGGAAACGGCGACCTTGACCCAGATCAAAAAGGGTCAGAGCGGCTGCAAGCCCGAGGTTAGCCGGAAATGATGGTCGGCGCTTGGGCGAGCCAGAATGCGGTAGCGGTCGCGAGGACAAGACCGGCGAGCGCCCAGCCCATCGCCAGCCAAAAATCGAATGCGTTCAGCGCCGCTGCGTGCGATCCGTAAGGGTGCCTCGGGAAATCTGACATGCTCTTCCTTCCGAGCCCGCCGCCTTGGTGGGCTCCAATTTCAATGACGGAACGAAAATCGCCCGATTCGGCCCGGACTGGCTGTGATCTGGGTCACATCGCGCGAAGCCACTGCCGCGCCACACTGTCACCGAAGCGCCGCCAAGGCGTGCGATGATGGCTCAGCGAGGGAGAATTTTTGTGAGCAACGCCAACCGCACCAAGCATTACCGGACGCTGGCCGGACATTTGCGCCTGTGGGCCGAAGGCACCACCGCGCTAGCCGTGAGGGAAGAGCTTTACGCCATCGCCGCGCGACTCGATCAGCTCGCCGGCCACATCGAAGCGACCTGCGCGCTTGGCGCAAGCCGCATCGACCGGGCCGGCGAGTGTGCCGATTAGATGGGCGTGCCTATCGGAGGCGAGGCTCAGGCTTTTTCCTGGACATGCGCCTCGAGGAACCACAGCGCCTTGTCGAGGCCGCGTGACACCTCGGTGAAGATGTCGGCCGTGTCCTTGTCGCCCGCCTCGTCGGCCTGGTCGATCGCGGCGCGCACCGCATTGGCGACCTTGCCGTAGCGCTCGATCAGCGCGGCGAGATGATCGCTGATCTTGTAGATATCGGTCGGATAAGGCGCGAGCGTCGTCGCCTTGGCGACGGCTTGCGTCGTGCCGAGCGCGGTGCCGCCCAGCTGCACGACGCGCTCCGCCATGGTGTCGACATGCTCGTCGAGATCGGTGCGGAACTGATCGATCATCTCATGGATTGCGATGAATTCGGGACCCTTCAAATTCCAATGCGCCTGCTTGGTCAGGAGCGCGAGATCGATCGCGTCGGCGAGCCGCGCATTCAAAAGCCCGATGGCAACGTTCTTCGCATTGGCGCTCAAATCATTCTTGGTCTCATAGGTTTTCATAGGGCCTCTCTCCTTTTCTGGTGGTGAAGATTTAAGCCGCGAGGCTCGCCTCGCCGTCGAGCGTCGCGGCGACGGCGTGAATGACCGAGGCGATGCGGACGGCCTGCTGGATCGCCTCGCGCGAGATGCCGGCCTGGCGCAGCACCTGATCATGCGCATCGATGCATTTGCCGCAGCCATTGATCGCCGAGACGGCCAGCGACCAGAGCTCGAAATCGGCCTTCTCGACGCCGGGATTGGCGATCACGTTCATCCGCAGCCGCGCCGGCATCGTCGCATAGTCGGGATCGGAGGCGAGATGCGTGAAACGGTAATAGATATTGTTCATCGCCATGATCGAAGCCGCCGCTTTCGCCGCGGCAATGGCGGGCGCGGAGAGGTGGCTCGCGGCCTCGCTCGACACCGCCCCGATCAGCGCCGCATTGCGCGAGGCAAGCGCCGTCGCGAGCAGGCTGCCCCAGCGCTGCTGCTCGGTCAAAACCGCATCGTTCAGCAGCGAGGAGAGGTTCAGCTTCAGATCCTTGGCGTAGTCGGGAAGCGCGTCGCGAATTTTCTCCAAGCTCATCATCTCATCCTTTCATCGTAAGGCGGTGATGGCGGGAGCCTCATGCTCCCGCCATCTTGGCTTCTCTTTAGGCGGCTTGCAACGTCTCCTCGCCCTTCTGCCAATTGCAGGGGCAGAGCTCGTCGGTCTGCAGCGCATCGAGTACGCGCAGCACCTCATGCGGGTTACGGCCGACGCTCATGTCGTTGACCGAGACGAAGCGGATAATGCCGTGCGGATCGACCACGAAGGTCGCGCGCAGGGCGACGCCGTCCTTCTCGTCAAGAATGCCCAAGGCCGTGGTCAGCTCACGCTTGACGTCGGAAAGCCACGGGAAGGTAACCTTGCCGAGGTCCTCGCGCGACTGCCGCCAGGCGAGATGGACATACTCGCTGTCGATCGAGAGGCCCAAGAGCTGCGCATCGCGATCGCGGAACTGGCTCTCGATCTCGTTGAACCCGACGATCTCGGTCGGGCAGACGAAGGTGAAGTCCTTCGGCCAGGCGAAGACCACCATCCATTTGCCGTCATAGGTATCGTTGTGAACCGGGGCGAAGGCCGTCTTGGGATTGGTGCCGTTCACCGCGGTCAGGGAAAAATTCGGGAATTTATCGCCGACCTTCAGCATCGCTCACATCTCCTTTGGTTTCGAGCGCAACACCAGAAAGATGGCCCGTAGCTTGTAATCGTTCTAATGAATTATTATGTTATTTTCGATCGGAAAAATCGATGACACCCCTCCCCTCCCTCCAACAGCTCCGTTTTCTGACCGCGATCGCGGAGCATCGCCATTTCGGCCGCGCCGCGACGGCCTGCGCGGTCACCCAATCGACCTTGAGCGCCGGCATCCAGGAGCTCGAGGACCGGCTCGGGGTCACTTTGGTCGAGCGTAGCCGCAAGCGCGTCATGCTGACCGCGCTCGGCGAGGCGGTGGCTGCGCGCAGCCGGCGTTTGCTCGCCGATGCCGAGGAGCTCGTCAACGTCGCCCGTGCCGGGCGCGAGCCGCTCTCGGGGCCGCTGCGCCTCGGCGTCATTCCGACCATCGGCCCCTATCTCGTGCCCCAAATCATGCGCGGCTTGGAGAAAGAGTTCCCCAAGCTCCGGCTCTATCTCCGCGAGGAGCAGACGGCGCCCCTGCTCGAGAAGCTCGCGGCCGGACAGATCGATCTGGCGCTCGTCGCGCTGCCCTATGATCTCGGCGAGTTGGAGGCGATGGAGCTCGGCGAGGATCCGATCTTCGTCGCCTTGCCGGCCGATCACCCGCTGGCACAGCTGCCGCATATCGACCGCGGCGCGCTGGCGCGGGAGAATCTGCTACTGATGGAGGATGGGCATTGCCTTCGCAGCCATGCGCTCGAAGCGTGCCGTCTGACCGGCCCCGACCGCAACGAGGTGTTTCAAGGCACGAGCCTGCGGACGGTGATTCAAATGGCGGCGGGCGGGCTCGGCGTGACGCTCGTGCCGCAGATGGCGCTCACCTCCGAGCTGCCGAGCGCGGGCGGCCTCGTCGCGCGGCCCTTGAGCGCCGATGCGCCGCCGCGCCGCATCGCGCTTGCCTGGCGCCGGACCAGCCCGCGCAAGGCGGAGTTCCGCCGCTTCGGAATCCATGTGCAATCGCTGCTCGGCGCTGCGGCGCCAGCAGTGCCGGCCTGACCTGCCCGCTGCGCCCGCGGCCCGATTGCGCAGCCTCAGCAAAAAGCGAGCAAGAACAGCAAAGACAGGAAGCGTTTCCGCGGTCAGCTTGTTGATCGAGCAAGGGCGGCCTTGCCGCCCGCCCTTCTCGCCTGACACGGTTCTGCCTTGATCGCGACCTAAATTCTAATCCTTCTCACCTGCCGCAACTGCCGCCACGACATCGGAGACTGGTCCATGTATCAGACGCAAAACGATCTCAAATCCAATACCAAGCAGGCCTCGATCGCCCTTCTCAACGCGCGCCTCGCCGATGGGATCGATCTCGCCCTCGTGACCAAGCAGGCGCATTGGAATTTGAAGGGTCCCAATTTTATCGCGATCCACGAGATGATCGATCAGTTCCGCACCGATCTCGACGAGCATGTCGACACCATCGCGGAGCGCGTCGTGCAGCTGGGCGGCACCGCGCTCGGCACGACGCAAGCGGTCGCCAAGGCGACGGCGCTGCCGCCTTATCCGACCGATATCTATAAGATCAGCGATCATCTCGCCCCGCTGATCGAGCATTTCGGCAAGGCCGCCAATCTGGTGCGCGCCTCGAACGACCAGGCCGACGAGGCGGGCGATGTGGATACCTCCGACATCTTCACCGCCTATTCGCGCATGCTCGACAAGGCGCTGTGGTTCCTCGAGGCGCATGTGCAGGAAAAGGCTTAGGACGCGATAAAGCAAGGGACGGCCCATCGCGAGGAGCGATGACGGTACTTTTTGCAGGGTGACCGCTTTAAACCTCTTGTTCTTGTTTTGTTCCTATGATACCTCTCTTCACCGCAAATGGGTGACGGAGGTTTTTCATGGACCGCAAGCTCGATCGGCAAGGCATCGCTGTTTTGTTCATCGGTTGGATGGTGGCGCTGCTCGT
>CAYMNX010000171.1:0-1624 GCA_964391905.1 uncultured Rhizobiaceae bacterium | reverse complement strand
GCTGCTGGAACTCTGCAATGGTGTACTTGCACGAATCCTCGGTGTGGATGCGCTCACCATTGGTGAAGCGGAAGCGGCGGCCCGCGACGGTGACAATCTGATCGGCATTGCTGCGAATGAAGATCTCGACCTTCCCGGCTTCCACATTGTAGGACGCATCGTGGGCAAAGCGGGCGAGGTTGAAGTCGCCATCGAGCTCGCGGTTGATGCGCTCGAGCAGATTGAGATTGAACGCGGCCGTAACGCCTTGGGCGTCGTTGTAAGCGGCATTCAGAAGCCTCGGATCCTTCTTGAGATCGACCCCGATCAGCATCGCACCGTCCGCCCCGATCACCTGGCGGCAGCCGACCAGAAAATTGATGGCGGTCGCGGAATCAAGATTGCCGATCGTCGAGCCTGGAAAGAAGCCGAGCCGTCTTCCTTCGCCCGATACGGGAAGCGGTGGCAATTCCATCGGCCGCATGTAATCAGCGCAAACTGCGATGACGGCGAGGCTTGGAAACGCGGCCGCGAGCGCGTTGGCGGCATGGCGCAAGGCCTCGCGCGAGATCTCGATCGCGACATAGGATGCGGGCTCTTTGAGCGCATCGAGCAAGAGCCGCACCTTGCGCGACGAGCCGCTGCCGAACTCGATGAGCTCGCAGCGCGGGCCGATCGCAGCGGCGATTTCGGGTGCATAGCTGGCGAGAATCGCCATCTCCGTCCGTGTCGGATAATATTCCGGCAATTCGCAAATCGCCTCGAATAGCATCGATCCGCGGGCATCGTAAAGAAAACGACACGGGATCGTTTTCTGGCGCCGGCTTAGCCCTTCGAGCACGCAGTCGCGGAAGCTTTCCGCTTCCGGCGCTAGATCATGGAAGACCGCGCGCGCCGGACCGCCGCTCACGCGTCCTCCGCGAGGCGGATGCCGCCGAAAGCCCAGCGCGATGCCGGCGGGAAGAAGTTGCGGTAACTCAAGCGAACATGACCGGCCGGCGTCACCGCCGCCCCGCCGCGCAATACCATCTGATTCGACATGAACTTTCCGTTGTATTCACCGATCGTTCCGGGCGGCGGTCGGTAGCCTGGATAAGCAATATAGGGACTCGCGGTCCATTCCCAAGCGTCGCCGATCATTTGCTGCAGCACCGTTGCGTCCTTCCCTGCGGCTTCGGGATGAAACGTTCCGCGATCCATCAGGTTCCCGGTCAAGGGTATCGCGGCGCTTGCGGCACCGACTTCCCATTCAGCCTCGGTCGGCAATCTCTTGCCTGACCAGCGCGCGAATGCGTCCGCTTCGTAATAGCTTACATGACAGACAGGCTCGTCGGGGTCGAGCGCCTGTCGTCCCGCCAGGGTGAAGACCGTCCATGCCCGATCATCCCGGCGCCAATAGAGCGGCGCTTCCCAGCCCTCGCGCTGAATGGTCGCCCAGCCTTCCGAAAGCCATAGCGCGGGTTTGGTATATCCGCCGTCCTCGATGAAGGCGCGGTACTCGCCGCAGGTCACGAGCCGCGAGCCGATCCTGTACGGTTCGAGCCAAATTTTGTGCCGCGGCCCTTCATTGTCGAAGGCAAAATCGGCGCCGTCATGGCCGATCTCGTAAAGCCCGCCGCCGATCGTCGCGAATTTGAGCGCGGGG
>CAYMNX010000170.1:0-1663 GCA_964391905.1 uncultured Rhizobiaceae bacterium | reverse complement strand
ATCCGCGTCAAGGCGGATAAGACGGGCGTCGAGACCGCCAATGTCAAAATGTCGATGAACCCGTTCGACGAGATCGCCGTCGAAGAGGCGATCCGCTTGAAAGAGGCGGGCAAGGTCACCGAGATCGTCGCGGTCTCGCTGGGGCCGCAGCAGAGCCAGGAGACGATTCGCACCGCGCTTGCCATGGGCGCCGATCGCGGCATCCACGTCCTGACCGATCAGCCGCTCGAGCCGCTCGCGGTCGCGAAGCTCTTGAAAGCCGTCATCGCCAAGGAAGCGCCGCAATTGGCGATCCTCGGCAAGCAGGCGATCGATGACGACAGCAATCAGACGGGCCAGATGCTGGCGGCGCTCCTCAATTGGCCGCAAGCGACCTTTGCCTCGAAGCTCAAGCTCGAGGCGGAGAAGGCGGTGGTGACGCGCGAGGTCGATGGCGGGCTCGAGACGATCGAGATCAAGCTGCCGGCGGTGGTGACGACCGATCTGCGCCTCAACGAGCCGCGCTACGCCTCGCTGCCCAACATCATGAAAGCGAAGAAGAAGCCGATCGATCAGACGACGCCCGAGGCGCTGGGCGTCGATATCGCCCCGCGGCTGACGACCTTGCAGGTGACGGAGCCGCAAAAGCGCCAGGGCGGCAAGAAGCTCGGCTCGGTCGAAGAGCTGGTCGAGAAGCTCATGACCGAAGCGCAGGTTATCTGATGACGAGCCTCGTTATTGCCGAACACGACAATCAGCACCTCAAAGGTGCGACGGGTCACACGCTTTCCGCCGCGGCGGCGATCGGCGGCGAGATTCACGTGCTGGTCGCGGGCGCCCATTGCCGCGCCGTCGCCGAGGAAGCGGCGAAGCTCGACGGCGTCGGCAAGGTGCTGCTCGCCGAGGCGCCGGCGCTCGAGCACGCGACGGCCGAGGATCTCTCGGCGCTCGTCCTGGGGCTCGCCAAGAGCTACAGCCATGTGATCGCGCCGGCGACGACCTTCGGCAAGAATTTCATGCCGCGGGTCGCGGCGCTGCTCGACGTCGCGCAGATCTCCGACATCTCCGCCGTGATTGCGCCCGATACATTCGAGCGCCTCATCTATGCCGGCAACGCGATCGCGCGCGTGCAGTCGCGCGATTCCATCAAAGTGATCACCGTGCGCGGCACCGCCTTTCCCGCGGCGAAGCCTCTAGGCAACAGCGCGCCGATCGAGAGCATCGCGGCGGCGCCGGAATCGGGCCTCTCGCGCTTCGTCGGCGCCGAGATCGCGCGCTCCGAGCGGCCCGAGCTCACCGCGGCGCGGGTCATCGTCTCGGGCGGGCGCGGCATGCAGTCGGGCGAGAATTTCAAGCTGCTCGAGCAGCTCGCCGACAAGCTCGGCGCCGCGGTCGGCGCGTCGCGCGCCGCGGTCGATGCCGGCTTCGTTCCCAACGACTACCAGGTCGGGCAGACCGGCAAGATCGTCGCGCCCGAGCTCTATATCGCCGTCGGCATCTCGGGGGCGATTCAGCACTTGGCGGGCATGAAGGATTCAAAAGTCATCGTCGCGATAAACAAGGACGAGGAGGCGCCGATCTTCCAGATCGCCGACTACGGACTGGTCGGCGACCTGTTCCAGATCGTCCCTGCGCTCGACGCGGAGCTGGCGAAAAAGCTCGCCAACCGCTGACCGGCGCCAAC
>CAYMNX010000169.1:0-9209 GCA_964391905.1 uncultured Rhizobiaceae bacterium | reverse complement strand
CTGCATCCTGCGGCGCGGCGCCGGCCCAGTCATCCGCGAGCTTGCGCGCTTCGTCGAGCTTCTTGGCCGAAATCAACGTCGAGCCAAGCACGAGTTTTGCTGCTTTATCCTCCGTGCGAAGCGCCAGAGCCGTGCGGGCTTCCGCCTCGGCCTTGTCGAAATCACCGGCCACGGAATAGGCCAGCGCCAGCTCGCGATGGGCATCGCTCGATTGCGGCGCCGCATCGACGAGGCCCCTGAAGGTCGCGAGCGCCGCGTCGCGCTGTCCCAATGCGAGTTGAGCCTGACCCGTCACTTCCAAGAGACCGGGGTCGCGCGGATTCTTTGCGAGCGCCCCTTCGACGCTCGCCAACGCATCACGCCCCTTGCCTTGGAACAGCAGCAACCGTGCCATCGCGACACGCGCGCTGGGATCGTCCGGATTTTGATCGACCGCCTTCTGCAGCGTGGCGCTCGCCATATCGGATTTGCCGGCATCGTTCTGGAGCTGGGCCAAGCCGATCGCGGCTTGAACATCCTTGGGATTGGCGCTCGCCAAGGTCTGATAGTACTCGGTCGCGACGTCGCGCTTGCCGTCCAGCAGCGCCAATGCCGCCAGGCCCCGCAACGCCGTCGGATCGTCGGCGCGCAGCTCCTTCGCTTTCAGCAATGCGGTCTGCGCGGATACGCGATCGCCTTTGGCCATATAAGCGATTCCGGCGAGATCGAATCCGAGTGGACTGCTCGGCTGCTTGCTCTGGAGGTTTTCCGCGACGGCGAGCGCCTTGTCGTACTCCTTATTCTGTAAATAGGTGCCGACAAGCGCGGTGTCGGGACCGATCGCCGTGGGATCTTGCTTGCCGGCCTTCTCGAACTCCTCGATCGCGGCGGTCGTGTCGCCCAAAGCGATCTTCGACAGGCCGAGCTCCGTACGCAGTGCCGCACTGTCCGGGCGCTTCTCCACGGCTTGAGCGAGATACTTCTCCGCCCCGACGGAATCCCCGCTCCGCGCGGCCGCTTCGCCGATCAGCGCGAGAAGGTCGGCGTCATTGCCGCCGGCAGCGAGCGCTGGCGACAGGGTTTTGACGGCATCCGCCGGCCGTCCCAATTTGATCTGCACGGCGCCCAGCAATCGACGGCCGCGGATGTCTTGCGGCACGCGATTGACATAGGGGCCGAGATAGGAATTCGCTTGCTCGAATTGGTTGAGCGCATAGCTGATCGCGCCGCCGAGCAAGAGCGCCGGCAGATTGTCGGACGCGGTGCCCAAAACCGTTTGAATATGCGATTGCGCCGTCTTGTAGTCATGCGCCTGAAACGCCGTCAGCGCGCGAAGATAGTTCGGGCGCAGCGCTTTCGGCGTCGCTTTCAAGATATTGGCGAGGTTGGCATCGGCTTCCTTCTGCTTGCCTTCGGCAATTTGCGCCTGAGCAAGATCGGTCCGGGCATTGACATTCCACGGCTGTGCCTTGACGACCTTCGCGAAAGCGTCTTCCGCCTCGGGGAACTTGCCCTCGGCAAAATCGACCGTGCCTTTGAGGGCGATCAACGTCGGCACGGCAGGCGCGATGTCGAGTGCCGCGGTCACACGCTCGCGCGCGGTCGGCAAATCGCGCCGCGCCAAGGCGTAGCGCGCCATCGCCGCTAAAATATCGGTCGAGCGCGAATCTTCTGCGAGACCAGCCGTAAACGCCTCATTCGCCGCCGCCGCCTTGCCCTGAGCCAGATAGGCGAGGCCGCGCACGCTGTAGAGGCTCGCCTTCAAGCTCGGCGAGGCACCGGGAGGAAATTCCGACGCCGCTACGGCCTTATCGAATTTCCCCAACAGCAACTCGGCTTGGGCGAGCGGCTTTGCGAGCACAAGCGGATCGGCGCCGCCATCGCGCGCGCGCAGAAGGTCGGTTTCGGCATCGCTCGCATCGAACATGTCGAGATAGGATTGGCCGAGTAGGACGCGGGCCGTGAGATTCTTCGGCTCTTTTTGCAACGCGTTCTTCAGCTCGATGATCCCGGCAGGAATATTGCCGGCATCGAGCTGCGCTCGCGCCCGAGCGATATACTCATCGGCGCTCTTGCCGCAGGCGCCCAGAAGCCCGGCTGCAAGCAGAATGGCCGCCGCCGTCAGCAAGCCGGAGCGCCGAGGCCGTGCTTGAACCCCCATGTGATCTCGAATCCGTTTCTGATGGCGAATAATACCGAGCAGGTCGGCGGATCATAATAAACTGCGTTCGCCGCGAAGGCCAGAAATTGCTTCCGTTTCCGCTGGTCTTTGCGTTACCGATATCGCCGCTTAGGGTTAATGATCCGCTATCTTTCAAGAGAAACTTTGCCGCGCCGCGCCATGATCGCCTTGCCCGGCAGGCGCCAGTCCTGATACAAAATGCCCGCTTGCCGTCATCGAGAGGCAGTGACAGCTATCACGGGCAATGCGTCAAAGCCGCTTCGCCCATCGGCGGACCGGAACCCATGCAGAATTCACTGCCGAAGACTTCCCCGATCACGCCCTTTGCGATCAGCAATCACAAGAACATCGCGCTCTTGGTCCTTGCCGCCGCGTCCATCGGCGCCGTGCTGCTGATCTTGGGCGACACCGTGAAAGCGCTGGTCGCGACCTGGTCGGAATCGAATGTCTTCAGCCACTGTTTTCTGATCATTCCGATCGCCCTCTATCTCGTCTGGCGGCGTCGGGCGGAACTCGCGGCGGCGCCGGTCGCGCCGGATTGGCGCGGCGGTGCGGCAGTCGCTCTCGCCGCGCTCTTATGGCTGCTTGGCGCCGCGACCGGAACATTGCTCGTGCAGGAGGCGAGCCTGGTCGTCATCATCCAGGCGCTCATTCTGGCGATCTACGGTCGATACGTTTTTCGGGTTTTACTGTTTCCGCTTCTTTTTCTGTTTTTCGCAGTGCCGTTCGGCATGGAGCTGATCCCGCCTCTCCAAACGGTGACAGCAATACTGAGCGTCGCCTTGCTCAAGCTCGTCGGCGTTCCCGTCTACAGCGATGGCTATCTCATTTCGGTTCCCACCGGCAATTGGTATGTCGCCGATGCCTGCTCCGGGATCCGCTATGTCATCGCCTCTCTGGCTCTCGGCGCCCTTTTTGCCGGCACGATGTACGTAACCTGGTGGCGGCGGGCGCTGGTTTTCCTCGTTGCCGTGGCCGTCCCTATCGCGGCCAACGGCGTCCGTGCTTTCGGCATCATCCTCATCGCTTATCTCACCGACAACGAGGTCGCGACCGGAATCGATCACCTCATCTATGGCTGGCTGTTCTTTACGCTCGTTAGCTTTGTCGTTCTCGCGATCGGCATGAGCTTTCGCGAGACGAATCCCGGCGCCGACCATCCGTCATCGATCAAGGGGCTCGGCGCCATTCCCCTGCTTCCGAGCGTCATCGCGGCGGCGATTGCGTTGCTTCCGGTTGGTGCCGCGCGCGCTTACGGCGATTACATCGACGCGTCACCAAGCTCTGGCGCGGTCGCGCTGACGGCGCCCGAAATCGGCGGTTATGATCTCACGAACAAGGACGTTGCGGATCATATCATCCCCGATTTCAATGGCGCCGATGCGGTTCTCCATGCCGCTTACGAAGCTGCGGGACAGACCGTTTACCTTCGCGTCGGTTACTATGATCACGAGCGTCGCGGTGGGCAGGCTGTCAGCCCAAACCATGAGCTCTACGGCAATCCCGATATGCTGATCGTCGGCAAGGGCAAGACCGAGGCGAGCCTCGGCGAAACGCCGACATCGATCCGATATCAGCGAATGTCCTGGGGCAATGGCGGGCGCGTCATCTGGTACTGGTACTGGGTCGATGGGCACATGACGGGGGATCCCTATTACGCAAAGCTTCTTGAAGCGAAGGCAAAGCTCTTCGGCGGATCGCAAGCAGCCGCGATCATCGCCATCGCCGCTGATTATCGCGCAAGCCCCGACGACGCCGAAGCGGCGCTGCGCAGCTTTGCGCGCCAGTCGCATCCTCTCGCAATCGCCCTCGATCGAGCACACCAGCCCTAGTCGGCATGCCCTTCGCCCAATAAGGCAAAAGGTTGTGGCTCGCCGCGCGGCGACTTTATAATAATAGCAGGCGAGGACGGGAGGAGCGGGCGATGATCATTGATCGATGCGCGGCCGTCACCGCGCTGGCTATTTTAGCGTCTTTCCACCATACCGCCGCCGCGGAGGAAACGAGCCTTGCGCTTCCGGCGGTGAGCCTCACCTTTGCTGCAGCTTATGTCGCTGCCGATCAGGGCTTCTGGGAGAAGCAAAATCTCAAAGTGAAGACCGTCGAGATTCAAGGCGTCGGGTCGCCCAATGCCGTCATCGCCGGGAGCGTCGATTTCACCCTCACGACCGCGAGCACGTTCGGTCGCGCCGCGGCGCGTGGACAGCGCATGCTGGTCATCGCCAATCTGCTCGATCGTCCGATGATGGAGTTGGTGCTTCGCAAGGACATCGCCGCTGCCGCGCGCCTCGATCCGAACGCGCTACTGACCGAGAGGGCGAAGCTCCTCAAAGGTAAAACCATCGGCATCGACGGCATCTACACCAATCTCCACGCCTACACCCAGCTCGTCGCGTTGCGTGGCGGGCTCGATCCGGAGAAAGATTTACGGGTCGCGCCGATGACCGCACCGAACATGCCGGCCGCATTGCAGAGCAAGGCCATCGATGGCTTCACCTCCTCGCTGCCCTGGACGATCGACGCCGTGCAGAGCGGCGCCGCCATCATGATCGCGAGCAGTCCGCGCGGCGACCTACCGGAATTGCTGCCGTTCAACTATTCGGTCTTGATGACACGGCCGCAGCTTTGCGCCAATCATCGCAGCATTTGCGAAAAAATGGTGCATGGCTTCGTCGAAGCGACGCAATTCATTCGCGAGCATCCGCAAGAGACCGCCGAGCTGGCCGCCAGGCGCTTTGCGCAGATCGATCGCGCCGTGATCGCCAGCGCCGTCGAGACCATTCGCGCCGCCACGCCGGAAAAGCCGGTGCCGACGCTCAAAGGCTTCGAGAATTCCGAACAATTCAACCTCAACGCCCGCGTGCTGAAGCCCGAAGAGGCGGTAAAATCCTATGACGGGCTCTTCACCGCGGAATTCGTGCACTGACCGGGAGCAATGTGATGGCCGTCCTCGCAAGATCGCTTAATTCCAAGAGCCCCGATTTCGTCGGCGAAATTTCGGGCGTTAACCTCAAGGAGGATGTCGGCCCTGAGATTGTCGAAGCGATCGAAGCGGCGATGGACCGCTATGCAGTTTGCGTGCTGCGCGATCAATTCCTCAGCGATGACGAGCAGATCCGCTTCAGCGAAAAGCTGGGCGAGCTGTCCTATGCGCTCAATCCCGGGCGCGCCAAGGGCCAGAATGCGCGACTCCGTCACGAGCTCTACGACATTTCCAACCTCAACGAGCGCGATGGCATCCTCGCCGATAACGACCGCCGCCGTCTCTATCGCGAGGGCGATCGGCTCTGGCATACGGACAGATCCTTCGTTACGGCAGACACAACTTACTCGCTCCTCTCGGCGCGCGAGGTTCCGCCAGTCGGCGGCGATACCTACTTCGCCGATATGCGCGCCGCCTATGACGCGGTCGATGACGCCACAAAGCGGAAGATCGCGGATCTGCGCTGCGAGCATTCGGTCTGGCATTCGCGCTGCCTTGCCGGCGCGAAGATCGAGGATTTCAGGCCCGACGAGATCGCCAGCATGCCGGGCGCGGTGCAGCCGCTCGTCCGCGTCCATCCGCGCACCGGCCGGAAGTCTTTGGTCCTCGCCTCGCACGCCTCGCACATTATCGGCTGGCCGATCGAGGAAGGCCGTGCGCTCTTGAAGGAATTGACCGAATTCGCGACCCAGGACCGCTTTGTCTACGCCCACCGCTGGGCGCTGGGTGAGCTTGTCATCTGGGACAATCGCTGCACCATGCATCGCGGCTCGATCTATGACGACAAGCTTTATCGCCGCGACATGCGGCGCACCACCGTGCAGCTGTCGCCGCCGGTGCTCTCACCCGCATAGAAGGGCTCAGGCGGGTTCGAAAGCGAAGCTCAAGCCTTTGCGCACGACATGGCCGAAACCCGGCGCGTTGACATGGGCGCCGGCCACCATGAGCCGTTCCTTCGCCGCCATGTCGAGAATGCGCCTGCGGGCGCTGCACGCCTTTTCGGCATCGAGATCGTAGGTCAAGGGCGTATCCGGATGCGAGATCTGGATCGCCGAGAAATGCACGAGATCGCCCCAGGATATGAAGGATTCGCCGCCGCCATCGATGCGCCACACCGTATGGCCGGGGGAGTGGCCGGCAGCGAGGACGACACCGCAGCCGAGAAACTCCTCGCCGTCGCGCATGCGCCGGATGCGATCCATGTACGGCTTCAAATCGATCCGCGCCCGCGCGTGCATACGCTTTGTGTTTTCCGATTCGCCGGGAAGGCTTTCGCCGAGCCAGAAATCCATCTCCGTCTCGTGTACGAGGAGCTCGGCGTTGGGATAATGCGGCGCACCCGCATCGTCGACGAGACCGTTGGCGTGGTCGGGATGAATATGCGTCAGCAGGATATGCGTGATCGATGCCGGCTCGATGCCGCCCGCGCGAAGATTTTCCGGCAATTTTCCGAGCGTCGGCTGCATCGTATTGCCGGCGCCGGCATCGATCATGATCGTCTTGTCGCCGCGCTTGAAGAGGAAATTATTGACCGGAATGAAGAACGAACCATTCTCGGTCGGACCGGCCAACGATTCGGCCAGAGCGCGATCCATGCCGATTACGAGATCGAGCGACGTTCGTAAGATCCCGTCATTGAAGGCCGTGACGTCGAGATCGCCGACGCGGAATCTGACCGGTTCTGATTGCGGCATGCCAGCATTCCTCCTCTTGGTTCGTTTGTTCTCCCTATGCTGGCGCGTTCTGTTGCGCGGTACAAGCCCACGCCGGCGAGAATGGCTATGGCCGTGGCACTTCGCTACCGGTATTGGCCGGGGCCGGCCGGTCCGATAGCCCCGCCGTGGCTTTGATAAAGCCATATTCCTTGGGCGGGATCCCCTTGATCGTCATGCCATCGATGATGATGGGATGGCCCGCACATTTGTCATAATTGTGGATGGCAGCCTCGGGCTGAGAATTGATGATGACGATATCCTTTAGGAGCATATCGCCAGGATGTGCACAGGATTCGGGCGCAAAACCGATGATCTCGTAACTGTCGGCGCCGCGGGTCTTCTCGAAGGTCGAGCGGTAGATCTTGATCTCTCCGCCATCCGAAATGTCGATATTGCGGGAGCCTTTGGTGCTGCGAAATGTCGAATCGGCAATCGTCGCTTCCGCGCAACGCGACTTGAATTCATGACCCAAGCGCGCGTCGCGGAAAACCGATCCCCGCACGGTCACGCGGCAATTACCGCCTAAATAGATATTATGAGTCAGCTCGGTCCAGCCATTGTCGTAGAATTCCGAATTCTCGATGAGGATGTTTCCGCCATCCGAAAGAAGCCCGTCTTGCGATCCGTGACAGACGATGCGGCGCAAGGTGAAGCTGATATTCGGCTCGTTGCGCACGCAAGCGCCATTGGCGCCGGTGCTCTCCGGCAGGACCGCACCGCTGATCTCGAGATTTTCGAGCGTAATTCCATTGGCCGCGAGCAAGAGACAGGCCTTGTCGGCGACGAGGTGAAGCTCCGCGCAATCGAAATGCGGTTGGCCCTTGACGCCCCGTATCGTGAGCTTATTGACGCCGATGCGCACGCTCTCGCGATAAATCCCACCGACGATCTCGATAGTGTCGTTGTCACGCGCTGCGGCAAGGGCCGCGGTAAGCGTCGAATAGGCCTGTCCTGGGCCAACGCAAATCGTTTTGGCGGCGCAGGGCGACCCCGCGGTTCCGCTTTGTGCCGTCGGATCGACGAGTTCGATCTTACCGTCCGCGCCGCGCCGGATCGCGCCGACGCGTGGAACCGCGTCCGGCAAATGCGGTTCGTCCGCAGCCACGAGGACGGGACGAACTACGCTCGACGGCGAGGCGCACGCCGGACCAGGAGAAAACCCCAAGGCCGCAGCGAAAGCGGCAATGACAACCGATTTCCCCAGCATGGGCCGTTTATAGCATCGCGCCAGCAAGGCGAGCACCATCATCTCGCAAGAGATGACCGGCTCATGGGGCGATAGGTATGGTTAAAATTAGATCGAATTCGAACTAAATTTAAGTGAGATTAGACATAAAGACGCTTTCAATTAACTAAAATTTTATGCTGTCGTTTCCCGAGACATAAACGGGAAGGTCGGCATGTACAGCGACAGCTTCGATGCGGAAAAGGCCAAGCAGCGCGCGCTCGCTGTTATTCGCAAGCGGAACGACGCCGCGGCACGCGGCGGTCTTCGTCGCTTTCTTCCGCACATCTCGAGCCGCAAGCCGGTGACGCCGCTTCAAGAGTGTCTTGCGGTGCACATTTACTGCGCCGCCCCGCATAGCGCGCTGGAATAAGAGCCTTCCCCGCCATCTTTCACGAATTCGCGCAACTTCGAATCGCCGCTTCTCGCGACAAGGAGACGTGACGCCATGATCTATTATGAATGCTACCTCTATCGCGCCGACGGCACGGTCTGTGGCGCAAGCCCGCTTCTGCGCCGCGACGACCAGGACGCGATGGAAATCGCGCGCCACATCTTTGCGCAGCGCAACGACGCACGACGCTTCGAGCTATGGCAGGACGAACGACAAGTCCATGTCGAAGAGGAGGTGGCGCGCCGCGCTTAGCGCGCGCTCTCGCCGGACCGTCACACGGCGATGTCCCGTCGGATGGTTCGCATCGGACGACCGCCTGAACGGCCTCAATGTCGTTTGAAATACTGAACTGCCCGCTCATGCTTCTCCGCAAGAGCCCGGGTTGCAAACGTGCCAAGGTTGCGGCGTTTGCCGGTCTTGGGATTTTTCTTGCGGCCGTAAAGGCGGTATTGGCCGGATTTCAGCTTGCGGATCATAGCCGCTCCTTCCCATGCAATCCTTGCGACAACGGCGGCGCAGGGGATAGGGTTTCACGCGACACATTCCCGGTCAAGGATGACACGCGCCATGCCCAACCCCGATTACCGTCCTTACCTTCCCGCGCCAACGCAGTCGAAAATCGCCGGACCGACCGCGCGGGCGCATGCCGAAGCGAGGCGGCAAAGCCCACGGGCGCGCGAATTTTTCGCAAGCTGGGAGAGGCTCTTGGCGGAGCCCTTCCGCGGCATCAC
>CAYMNX010000168.1:0-4893 GCA_964391905.1 uncultured Rhizobiaceae bacterium | reverse complement strand
AGCTTGCTGGCGTGGGTCTTCGAGAGCGCGGCCGGTCTCGAGCAGGCTCTTCAAGCTTGCAAGAATCTTCGGCCAGCCGCCCGAGACAGCCTCGATGAATTTCGAGCGATCGCGATCGATCTCGTGTGTGACCGTGAGCTTCACGCTCTTGCCGAGCGACTCGATCTCGAAGGTTGCCCGCGAATAACCCTCCGCTTTCAGCTCGTCGTTCCATTCATTGCGCCAAGAGAGAACGAGGCAGCGCGGGCGGTCGATCTCGAGCACCTCACCGCCATCGCCGAGACGGCCGTCTGGAAACGACAGGCGCCAAGCCGAGCCCTTTTTCCAATTGCTCTCGAGCATCGTGCCGAACCAATAGCTCTTGGTGAATTCGGGCGTGGTCAGCGCATCCCATAGCTTTTCGGGTGTCGTGCGGATGTAAGTCACATAGATAAATCGATCAGACATCGGATCTGCTCCTTTCAACCACAAGCTTGCCGGCGCGGGTCTTGGATCGGCTCGCCGGTCTCGAGGAAGCTCTTGAGGCTCGCCAAGACCAGCGGCCATCCACCGGAGACCGCTCGGATCGTCTTCGAGCGATCGCGATCGATCTCATGTGTGATTGTCAGCTTGACCGTGTCCAGAAACCGCTGTTCGCCCGCGTCGCACGCTTCCCGATCGACCGGCTCGATGTCGAAGCTCGCGCGTGCCGTCCCTTCGGCCTTCATCTCGGGATCATGTTCACTGCGCCAGGAGAGGACGAGGCGGCGCGGCCGCTCGCTCTCCAGCACCTCGCCCGACGTATTGACGCGGCCATCGGCCCACTTCATTTGCCAGGCAGAGCCCTTCTTCCATGCGCCGCCCTCGAGCGTTATGCCGAACCAATACTGCTTCGTGAATTCGGGTGTCGTCAGCGCGTCCCATAGCTTCTCGGGCGTCGTGCGGATGTAGGTGACGTACACGAAGCGATCGCTCATCGATCCTTCCTCTCCAGCTTTTGTTTGAGATCCGATAAGGCTTTGAGCCGGCCGCTCTCGAATTTGTCGATCCAGCGCTCGGCAATGTCGTTGATCGGGACGGGGTTGAGATAGTGGAGCTTCTCGCGGCCGCGCTTTTCCGTGACGACCAGATTGGCCGCCTCCAGGATGTCGAGATGCTTCGTCACCGCTTGCCGCGTCATTTCCGCTGCCGTGCACAGTTCGCCCAGGGTTTGTCCGTTCCGCGCACGAAGGCGATCGAGGAGGCGCCGCCGCGTCGGATCGGCCAGCGCCTTGAACACCGCGTCCATGCTCATGGCGATAATATGCAACCATATGGTTGCCTATGCAAGGAAAAATTTGCCACGGAGACACGGGAGGTCGGGGAGAAGAGGTGAACCATCGAGCCACGAAGGAAAGAGAATGGGCCGCTTTGCGGCCCAAAGAATCGTCTTCGTGTCTTCGCGCCTTCGTGGTTCCCCAGTTTTCTCTTCTCCCGTGCTCTCCGCGTCTCCGTGGTAAATTTTGTCTCCGAGGTTACGGCGCGAGGCGCTGCGTCATCTCCGCGGTCGGATCGAGGTCGAAGGCGTTGGCGGTGCAGCACACCATCGAGAATTGCCCGATCGCGGCGATAAGCGCGATCAGCTCCTCGAGCGTGAAGGCTTTCTCGGCGGCGGCGTAGGTTGCATCGCTCAAGCCCTTATTGCCGACGAGCTCCTTCGCCACCTGATAGGCGAGGCGATCGCGTGGATTGGGCAGATCGGGCTCCTTGCGCGCATTGATCGCATCGATCACCGATTGCTCGACGCCGACCGACAATGAGTTGCGCGCTTGCGCCGCCCAGGGATATTTCGCGTTCCAATGCCGGATCGCGGTCAGCACCGCGATCTGGCGCTCGCGCGCCGGGAGCGGCGTCTCGCGCAGGGCATTGCCCATCTCCTGCGAGGCGCGCATCAGGCGGGGCAGGCGCACATAGGCCCAATAGGGGCCGCCGACCGGCGCGCCCGCGGCCTTGGCCTCATCAAAGACCCGGCCTTGCTCGTCGTTCATCTCTTCGCGCTTCAGAACTCGAATACGTGTCACTTGCGACCTCCCTCGCTGGCTGATGCCTTGAGCGCGAAGTGTAGCGCGGTCCTTGACGATTCGTCAGTGTACGCGTATAATACGCATTTAGCGTTCACTATCGGACAAGGACGGGACATGGCAAGCGAGGCACAAATCGCCGCGAACCGGCGCAATGCGGCGAAAAGCACCGGGCCGACAAGCGCGCGCGGCAAGGAGATGGCGGCGCAGAACGCTTTGCGTCACGGGCTGCGGGCGGAAAGGCTCGTCTGCTTCGACGAGAAGGTGGAAGATTTTGCAGCGGCGCTCGAGGCCCTGCGCACTGCGCTCGCGCCGGCCGACGAATTCGAGGAGCAGCTGGTCGAGCGGGTGGCGCTCTGCGCCTGGCGGCTGCGGCGCGCGAGCCAAGTCGAGGCCGAGATGTTCAACGCTTTCCTCGATCCGAAGCCGCGCATTCACGATACCAAGCTGGCCTCCGTGTTCGATTGCGTGCCGTTCACGATGACGACGCTGTCGCGCTACGAGGCCTCGCTCGACCGCGCGCTCAAGACCGCGCATGCGATGCTGGAGCGGCGCCAGGCGCGCCGCCGCGGCGAGCCGGTGCTGGCGCCGATCGAGGTTCATGTCGAAGCTGCGGAAGCGGCCGGAGCCCTGATCGACAGCGCGCGCGATTCTAAAAATTACCAAACGAAGCCAATTTCCCTTGGCGAATCAACGAGCGCGGTTTTGGAACCCGGCGGGTAGGGCGCGTTTCACCACGGCGACGCGGAGAAGAGGTGAACCACTAAGGCACGAAGAAAGGAATGGGAGCTTCGCGTCCCTAAGAATCTTGCTTCGTGTCTTGGAGTCTTGGTGGTCCTCTCTTTTCTTTTTTCAGTGTCTCCGCGGTGAACCTGGCTTGAGCAAAATCCGCTTGCGTCGGGGCGCGGCTTTGCCAAGCTGAGCGCGATGCCTTTTGCCGATTTCATTCATCTTCGCGTTCACTCCGCCTACTCGCTGTCGCTGGGTGCGATCAAGGTCAAAGAGCTGGTCGCGCTCGCCAAGCGAAACTCCATGCCCGCCGTGGCCATGACGGATACCGGCAACCTCTTCGGTTCGCTCGAATTCGCGATGGCAGCAGCGGATGCGGGGGTGCAGCCGATCATCGGCTGCGAATTGGCGATCCGCCGCAGCGATGGCGAGAATTCGCGACTCGGCGGGAGACTGGGCGCCGCGCTCGCGCCCGACACGGTGCTGCTCCTCGTCCAGAGCGAGCGGGGCTATCGCAATCTCTTGAAGCTCGTCAGCAAGTCCTTTCTCGAGTCGCCGCCGGGCGAGGTGGCGCAGGTGGAGCTTGCGGCGCTCGAGGGGCACACCGACGGGCTCTTGCTTCTCAGCGGCGGGCCCGCCGGGCCGGTGGAGCGCCTCCTCGGCGAAGGCCAGAAGGCCGCCGCCGAGGCGATGCTCTTGCGCTTGGCGCAGCTCTTCCCGAACCGGCTCTATATCGAGCTGATGCGGCACAATCTTCCCGCGGAGGACCGCATCGAGGGCGAGCTCATCGACCTTGCCTATCAGCACGCGATTCCGCTGGTCGCGACCAACGACGTCTTCTTCT
This sequence comes from uncultured Rhizobiaceae bacterium, assembly GCA_964391905.1. Classification (GTDB taxonomy): domain Bacteria; phylum Pseudomonadota; class Alphaproteobacteria; order ATCC43930; family CGMCC-115725; genus CAIKMD01. The sequence continues at coordinate 1,281 of CAYMNX010000168.1, read as the reverse complement.
CGGATCCCTCCTATTACGAGGCGCATGACGTCCTCCTCTGCATCGCCGATGGCGTGGTGCAGAGCGAGGAGAACCGCCGCCACCTGACGCCCGAGCATCATTTCAAATCGCCGGCGGCGATGCGCATCCTCTTCGCCGATCTTCCCGAGGCTTGCGACAACACGCTGGTGATCGCGCAGCGCTGCGCCTTCATGCCCGAGCCGCGCAAGCCCATCCTGCCGCCCTTCGCGACCGAAAGCGGGCATAAGGAAGAGGAGGAGCTGCGGGCGAGCGCGGTGGCGGGCCTCGGGCGCCGTCTCGAGGCGCAAGTCTATCGTCCGGAGATGAGCGCCGTGGAGCGCGAGGCGGCGGCCAAGCCCTATCACGAGCGGCTCCAATTCGAGCTCGACGTCATCATCAAGATGGGCTTTGCCGGCTACTTCCTGATCGTCGCCGAATTCATCCAATGGTCGAAAGCGCAGGGCATTCCGGTCGGGCCGGGCCGCGGCTCGGGCGCGGGCTCGGTCGTTGCCTGGTCGCTCACCATCACCGATCTCGATCCGCTGCGCTTCAGCCTGCTGTTCGAGCGGTTCCTCAACCCTGAACGCGTGTCGATGCCCGACTTCGACATCGATTTCTGCCAGGACCGGCGCGACGAGGTGATCCGCTACGTCCAGCGGAAATACGGCCGTGACCGGGTGGCGCAGATCATCACCTTCGGGAAATTGCAGGCGCGCGCGGTGCTGCGCGATGTCGGCCGGGTGCTCGGCATGCCCTACGGGCAGGTCGACAAGCTGTGCAAGCTGGTGCCCAACAACCCGGCCAACCCGATCACCCTCGACAAGGCGATCGCGGCCGAGCCGGTGCTGCAGCAGCAGCGCGACAGCGACGAGCAGGTGGCGCGGCTGATGCGCATCGCGCTGAAGCTGGAAGGGCTCTACCGCCACGCCTCGACCCATGCCGCGGGCGTGGTGATCGGCGACCGGCCTCTGGCCGAGCTGGTGCCGCTCTACCGCGATCCGCGCTCCGAATTGCCGGCGACGCAGTTCAACATGAAATGGGTTGAGCCGGCGGGTCTCGTCAAATTCGACTTCCTCGGCCTCAAGACGCTGACGGTGCTGGACAAGACGGTCCGGCTCCTGGCGCAGCGCGGCATTGCGATCGATCTTGCCGAAATCCCGCTCGATGACCTTAAGACCTATGAAATGCTCCGGCGCGGCGAAACGGTCGGCGTGTTCCAAGTAGAAAGCGCGGGCATGCGCAAGGCGCTTGTCGAAATGCGTGCCGACCGGTTCGAGGATT
>CAYMNX010000167.1:0-2157 GCA_964391905.1 uncultured Rhizobiaceae bacterium | reverse complement strand
GCATCGAATTTCTGCTGCGCGGCACCCAAATAGACATGCGGCAGATTGACCATGTAGACGTTGAGCCCCGACATGATCCAGCGCAGATCGCGCTGGCTGCGCGCCGTGCCGATGACGCCTTGGCTCGCGCCCATCACCGCGCCGGTCTTGCCGTCGAAGGGCATGTTGGGCGCGCGCGAGGCCCAATCGATGGCGTTCTTCAGAACGCCCGAGACCGAGTAGTTATATTCGGGCGAGGCAAAGAGGATCGCATCGGAGGCCGCGATCGCGGCGCGGAATTTCTGCACCACCGGCGGATAGGCCGCCATGCGCACATCGTCGTCGTAGAGCGGAATGTCGCGATAGTCGTAGATTTCGATGCTCATGCCCGCCGGCGCCAATTCTTGCGCCGTATGCAGCATCAGCGTGTTGAACGAGCCTTTGCGAAAACTGCCGGAGAGCCCGAGCACCTTGATGGGGGCAGCGTCAGCCATGATACTTGCCTGTTCCTCTCGATTGCTGTCGATGCGAGGAGCGGCTTCCTACCAGCGGCGGACGCGACCCACATCGATATGGACGAAGTCGGAGCGCGGATAATAGCCGACGCCGCCCGCTTGCAAAGCGAGCGCGGTGCGATGGACCGCGGCGAGGGAGCGCCCCGGCACGCGCAGATCGATCGCCTGCCCCCGGAGGTGAAGGCTGTTGGAGGCGACGCCCTCGGTCATCCGCTGCAGCATGGCGTTGGTCTCGGGCGAGCGATAGCCGGAGATAACCTGATAGGGCGCCGTGGTGTTGAGGCGCGTGCGCAAGGTGGTCAAGAGATCGAGGAGGCGCGGATCGATCGGATGCACTTTGTCGTTGCGGAAATCGCGCAACAGATACTCGATGCGGTGCGTCGCATCGGGCAGATAGCGGCCCTCGGCCCAATAGCAGAGATCGAGCGATTCGCCGGTATGGAGATTGTGGAAGGCGAGCGTTCGCCGCAACGACAAGCGCGGAATGGCGATCGCCGGCGCCGCGATCAGCGTTGCGGCGGCGCTGGCCGCGAATCCCAAAAACGCGCGACGCGCATGACGTTCTGTCACTGGCATGAACTCCCCCGAACGATCGGCCCCGATTGAACCCCTACCCTTGACTGCGGCTCTTCACCCGTGCGGCGAGATGGTCGCTCGCCTCCTCGGCGGTCAAAGCTTCCGCGAGCCGCTTGTCGCGACCGTAGACATCATCACGAAACTCGACCGTGCCGTCCGGATCGACGAACGCCGTCCGATAAAGCATGTATACCGGTATGGTTCGCCGTAGCGCCACGCTGCGCGTTTGTCCCGTGGCAATTGCGTGGTCAATCGCTTCGGGCGACCATTCCGGCGCATCGAGCACGAGTCGCGCGAAATCGCGCGGATCCTCGACCCGCACGCAGCCGTGACTGAGGGCGCGGCGCGACAGCGTGAAGAGGCGCTTTTCCGGCGTGTCATGCATGTAGATATCGTCGGGATTCGGCATTTCGAACTTGATCTGGCCGAGCGCATTCTTCGGTCCCGGCAGCTGGATGAGCTGCTTGCCGCCATTCACATCGATATAGGCATAGCCGCCGCGCTGCAGATAGCGCGGATCCTTCTTCAGCGCCGGACGAATCTCGTTGAGGATGATCGAGCTCGGCACGTTCCACGGCGGATTGAACAGCACCGATTGCATCCGCGCACGCAGCACCGGCGTCGGATGCGCGGCGGCGCCGACGACCGCGCGCATCGTCTTTGCCGGCTGGTCGTCCTGATAGAAGACCGCCATCGCGGCCGGAACATTGACCTCGACTCGCGTCGTCGCGGTGATCCGCGGCAGCGAGCGCCAGCGCTCGAGATTCCAGCGAATCTGCTTCACCCGCATCGCTGCCGAGACGTTGAGCGCCGCGAGCGTGGCGCGGCCGGCCGAGCCGTCGGCGGTGAGGCCGCGGGCAGCCTGGAAGCGCGAGACGGCGGCGACGAGGCTGTCGTCATAGATGGCGGGATCGGCGTCATCCGCGGGCGGCGCGATGAATCCCTCGGCGGCGAGGCGGTCGCGCAGCTGGCGGACCATGGCGCTGTTGTCACCGGGGCGCAGCGGCGCCGCGGTGCGAAGCTGCGGCCACGGGGTCTTCATGAGCTCGCGATACTGGGCAAGCGCCGCCCGCAGCCGCTCATAGGC
>CAYMNX010000166.1:0-2108 GCA_964391905.1 uncultured Rhizobiaceae bacterium | reverse complement strand
CGCGCGATGCTGATGCCGCCGCCGGCCCCGTCGACGCCCGGCGCCTATGATTTCCAGCGTCGCGCCTGGTTCGATCGCCTGGGCGCCGTCGGCTACGTCTTGGGCGCGCCGCAACGGCTCGAGCCGCCGGACGGCGCGGCGCCAAGCTTCTGGCGTCATGGGGTCGAGGCGCTGCGCGCCACGGTGACGGAGCGGATCCGCGCCGCCTTGCCCGATCGCACGGGCGCGATCGCCGCGGCGATCATCGCCGGCGAAACCCATGCGATCGCCCCCGACGATGCGGGCGCGTTCCGCGACGCGGGCCTGGCCCATATTCTCGTCATTGCGGGACTTCATATGGGCATGGTGGCGGGCATTGCTTTCTTTTTCCTGCGCGCGATCTTCGCGCTCATTCCCGCAATCGCGCTCAATTACCCGGCGAAGAAATTCGCAGCTTTCGGCGCGCTCGTCGTGATCTTCGGCTACCTGCTCTTGTCCGGCGCGACCGTCTCGTCGCGCCGCGCCTTCGTCATGGTCGGCCTCGTTCTGCTGGCGGCGATCGTCGATCGCGTCAGCGTATCGGCGCGCGCGCTCGCCTTGGCGGCGGTCGCGGTAATGCTGATGACGCCCGACGCCGCGACGGGACAGAGCTTTCAAATGTCGTTCTCTTCGGTCGGTTGTCTTGTCGCCTTCTACGAGGCGATGCGGCCGCGCCTCAGCCAATGGCATCGCGATGCGGGCGCGCTCCGCCGCGCCGGACTTTATGTGTTGGGGCTTGCTTTCACGACCATCGTGACGACCGTCGCGACCGCGCCCTTCACCATCTATCACTTTAACCGCTTTCCGCTCTATTCGGTTGTCGCCAACGCGGCGGCGGTGCCGATCACCGGCTTCTGGGTCATGCCCTGGGCGATTGCCGGCGTGCTGCTCATGCCTCTAGGGCTCGAGAAGCTCGCGCTCGTGCCGATGCCATGGGGAATTTCCGCGATCTCGGCGATCGGCCATGCGGTCACGTCATGGCCCGGGGCCGTGATGCATGTGCCGAGCTTGTCCGCCACCGCGCTCGCGCTCATCGCCATGGGCGGGTTGTGGCTCGGCATTTGGCTTGGAGGCTGGCGGTGGTGGGGCTTGGTGCCGATCGCGCTCGGCTTCCTGAGCCTCGTCGTAACGCGGCCGCCCGATCTGCTGATCTCCGGCGATATGCGGCTCATCGCCGTGCGCGGGGCGGACGGCGCCTATCTCCCCTCGACGGCACGGCGCGCGGCCATGGTCGAGGATACCTGGACGCGGCGCGCCGCCACGGAGCTTGGACCCGTCTGGCCGGAGAGCGGCGCGAGCGCGGACGGCGTCCTTCGTTGCGATGCGTCGGGTTGCTTCTACCGCGCGCGCGGACGGCGGGTGGCGCTCATCCGCGACGGTGCGGCGCTCGCCGATGATTGCCGCGCCGCCGATCTCGTCATCAGCCCCGTTGCCGCCTATCGCGCCTGTCACGGCGCGATGGTCATCGATCGCATCGACACGTATCGTAAAGGCGGCCACGCGGTGTGGCTCGATGCGGGCGGGATCACGATCGAGACCGTCCGCGCTTGGCAGGGCGAGCGGCCGTGGTCGCCGCATCCCGAGAATGCGCGGATGCGCGGCGACCGCGGCGAGGAGTATCGATGAGCGAAGAAAACTCGACCGAAGCAACCGGCCGAGAGGAAGACGAGAGAGCCAAGCGCAAGGCCAAAGGCGAGCGCTATACGCAAATCATGTGGTCCTATGTTTGCGGCGCCATCACGCTCCTCTGCAATGCGGTCGGACTCGAGGCGAGCTTTATTCCGCTTGGCTTCGGCGTGCTCGGCTTGATCCTCTGCTGGCAACTGCTGCAAAAAGGCGAACGGCGGCACAGCGCGATCGCCGGCGCGATCAATCTCGGCGGTATCCTGATTTGGCTCACTTACAACTGGTCGCGGCTCGGACACATGTTCGGCGGCTGAGCAAGCAACTCAGTATTCTGAACCGTAAAGGCGCCGCGCGGCTCAATACTGGCGCAAGAGACCGACGAGCTTGCCCTGAACCTTCACGCGGTCCGGGCCGAAGATGCGGGTTTCATAGGCCTTGTTGGCCGGCTCGAGCGCGATCGAATC
>CAYMNX010000165.1:0-5613 GCA_964391905.1 uncultured Rhizobiaceae bacterium | reverse complement strand
GAGGCCTTGGCCGCGCCGCCGCCGGTCGCCGCCGCGCGCCGCGCCTCGGATAGCTCGCGCTCGAGCTTCTTGCGTTCTTCGACCAACGCCGCGAGGCGCGCGGGCAGCTCCGCGGCGGAGGTCCGCAACGCATTCGCCGCTTGATGTAGCAGTCCCTCTTCCGCGCCGATATAGGCCTCGGCCGCCGCGCCTGTCACCGCCTCGATGCGGCGCACGCCCGAGGCGACCGCGCTTTCGCTGACGATCTTGAAGAAGCCGATATCGCCGGTGCGCCGCACGTGCGTGCCGCCGCAAAGCTCGACCGAGAAAGGACGGATCTCGTGCTCGTCGCGGTCCTCGCCCATCGAAACGACGCGGACCTCGTCGCCGTATTTCTCGCCGAAGAGCGCCATCGCGCCGGCGGCGATCGCGCGGTCGGGCGTCATGAGCCGCGTCGAGACCTCGGCATTCTCGCGAATGCGCTTGTTGACCTCGGTCTCGATCCCTTGAATGTCCTCCTCGCTCAAGGCACGCGGATGCGAGAAATCGAAGCGCAGCCGGTCGGGCGCGACGAGCGAGCCCTTTTGCGTCACATGCTCGCCGAGACGCCGGCGCAGCGCCTGATGCAGCAGATGGGTGACCGAATGGTTAGCCCTGAGCCGCGTGCGGCGTTCGTCGTCGATGCGCAACTCGACGATGTCGCCGACCTTCAGGCTGGCATGTGCGACCTTGCCGAGATGAACGAAGAGCTCACCGGCGCGCTTTTGCGTATCGGATACGGCGAATTCGCCGCCCTTGGCCGAGAACAGGGTCCCGGTGTCGCCCTGCTGGCCACCGGATTCGGCATAGAACGGCGTCTGATTGACGATAATCGCGGCCTCGGTACCGGCCTTGGCTTCGCTCGCTTCCTTGCCATCGACCACGATCGCCGTGATCTGACCTTCGGCAACATGCGTGTCGTAGCCGAGAAACTCCGTGGCGCCGAGCTTCTCGCGCAGCTGCAGCCAAAGCTGATCCGTCGCCGCCTCGCCCGAGCCGACCCAGTTCTTTCTTGCCTCGTCGCGCTGGCGCTCCATCGCGGCGTCGAAGGCGTCGATCGCGACCTTGCGGCCGCGGCTCCGCAGCACGTCCTGCGTCAGATCGAGCGGGAAGCCGTAGGTGTCATAGAGCTTGAAGGCGACCTCGCCGGAGAAATCGGCTTTCGGCGGGAGCTTCGCTTCTTCCTCGTCGAGGAGGCGCAAGCCGCGCTCCAAGGTCTGCTTGAAATTCGTTTCCTCGAGCCGCAGCGTCTCGGTGATAAGGGCCTCGGCGCGGCCGAGCTCGGGGTAGGCGCTTCCCATCTGGCGCACCAACGCCGGCACCAGCCGCCACATCAGCGGCTCCTCGCAGCCGATGATCTGCGCATGGCGCATCGCGCGGCGCATAATCCGGCGCAACACATAGCCGCGGCCCTCCTTCGAGGGCAGGACGCCGTCGGCGATGAGGAAGGATGAGGCGCGCAAATGGTCGGCGATCACGCGATGCGAGACCGCATGCGGGCCGTCGGGCGCGACCTTTGAGGCTTCGGCCGAAGCCAGCACCAGCGCACGCAGCGTATCGGTGTCGTAATTGTCGTGCTTGCCCTGCAGCACCGCGGCGATCCGCTCGAGCCCCATGCCGGTGTCGATCGAAGGGCGCGGCAGGTTGCGACGCTCGCCCGGCGTCACCTGCTCATATTGCATGAAGACGAGATTCCAGATCTCGACGAAGCGGTCGCCATCGGCGTCGGGGCTGCCGGGCGGGCCGCCCGGGATCTCCGGCCCGTGATCGTAAAAGATCTCGGAGCACGGCCCGCAGGGGCCGGTCTCGCCCATGGCCCAGAAATTGTCCGAGCTCGCGATGCGGATGATCTTCTCGTCGGGGAGTCCCGCAATCTTCTTCCAATAGCCGGCCGCGTCCTCGTCTTCGGCGAAGACCGTGATCGTCAGGCGCTCTTTCGGCAGCGCGAATTCCTTGGTGACGAGGTTCCAGGCGAGCTCGATCGCACGGTCCTTGAAATAATCGCCGAAGGAGAAATTGCCGAGCATCTCGAAGAACGTGTGATGCCGGGTCGTATAGCCCACATTTTCGAGGTCGTTGTGCTTGCCGCCGGCGCGGACGCATTTCTGCGACGAGGTGGCGCGGCTGTAGGGGCGCTTCTCGGCGCCGGTGAAGACGTTCTTGAACTGTACCAACCCGGCATTGGTGAACAGCAAGGTTGGATCATTGCGCGGGACGAGCGGCGACGAGGGCACAACCTCGTGGCCGTTCTTGGCGAAATAGTCGAGAAAGGCGGCGCGAATGTCGTTCGTTAGCATATTTCTAATCTGGCCCTTCCCCTGGGCGGAGCCAAGCAGGTTTTTAGGGGGAAGGTGCGGGACTGTCCAGGCGCGCCCTCGCCGAAAGGGCGGTGGACACGGGAGCCGAGCGATGGCGTGTGGAAATTAATTGACAAAGTCAATAAACTCGCTTGATTATATCAATCAATGAGCTCGCCCACCCTATCGTCCGACGCCGCGCAGGATCAACGCATCGCCGCGATCCGCCGCTTCAATCGCTTCTACACAAAACGGATCGGGGTGCTCGAGGATGGGCTTCTCAAAAGTGCCTTCTCGCTGGCCGAGGCGCGGCTCCTTTATGAGCTGGCGCAGCGCGAGGAGACGACCGCAGGGCTTCTCGGCAAGGAGCTCGGCCTCGATCCCGGCTATTTGAGCCGCATGCTGGCTGGCTTCGAGAAGCGGGGGCTGTTGCGCAAGGCCCCCTCGCCCGAGGACGGGCGACAGACTCTTCTATCGCTGACCGCGGCGGGACGCACGGCTTTTGCTCGCCTCGATGCCGGCGCCAGGGACGAGATCGCCGCGATGCTGCAGTCTTTGCAAGAAGCAGAGCAGCAACATCTCCTCGCCAGCATGGCGGCGATCGAGGCGCTGCTCCGGCAGGAGAAGCAACGCGAGCCCCCTTTCCTCCTCCGTCCACATCGGCCGGGTGATATGGGATGGGTGATCGGGCGGCATGGCGCGCTTTACGCGGCGGAGTATGGCTGGAGCGAGGAATTCGAGGCCTTCGTCGCCGTGCTCGCGGCGAAATTCATTCGCGAATTCGATGCAAAGCGCGAACGCTGCTGGATGGCCGAGATCAATGGCGAGACCGTCGGCTCGGTCTTTCTCGTCAAGAAGTCGCGAACAACGGCGCAGCTTCGCATGCTCTTGGTCGAGCCCCACGCGCGCGGGCTGGGCATCGGCAAGAGGCTGGTCGAGGAATGCATTCGCTTCGCGCGTCACGCTGGCTATCGCAAGGTCACGCTCTGGACCAACAGCGTGCTTCATGCCGCGCGGCGGATTTACGAGGCCGCCGGCTTCAGCCTCGTCAGCGAGGAGCCGCATCAGAGCTTCGGCCAAGAGCTGGTCGGGCAAACCTGGTCGCTCGATTTGCAGGTCCCCGCGTCGAGACACGCATCGAAGCAACGGCGCAGAGCCGAACCCTAGCCAAGCGGCCGATGGTACCGTTCGTCTGAGATCCGATACCATGCTCCGTACTCTTCGAAAGCGGAGGCTTCCATGCGGATTGCCATCATCGGTGCCGGTAATGTCGGGCAAGCACTGGGGCGCGGCTGGACGAAAGCGGGGCACGAGATCCGCTTTGGTGTGCCCGATCCGATGGCGACGCGATATCCGAAGCTTGCGCCGGAGCAGCTGAAGCGTCCCGCCGATGCGATCGCCGCTGCCGAGGCGATCGTCCTGGCAACGCCTTGGGAAGCGACCGAAGCCGCGATTAAGAGCCTCGGCGATCTCGCCGGCCGTCTCGTCATCGATTGCACCAACCCGCTCGCCATGACCCCGAGCGGATTGAGCCTTGCGTTGGGCTTCGAGCAGTCGGCGGGCGAGCGTGTCGCCGAATGGGCGAAAGGCGCCGCGGTCTTCAAAACGCTCAATCAGACGGGCGCCGACAACATGGACCAGGCCGCGGGTTTCCCGGTGAAACCGGCCATGTTCGTTGCTGGCGATGATGATCAAAAGAAGCGGGTGGTGATGCAGCTCGTCGGCGATCTCGGCTTCGAGGCGATTGATACCGGGCCGCTCTCGAGCGCGCGGCTCCTGGAGCCTTTGGCGATGCTCTGGATTGACCAGGCGCTGAAATACGGACGCGGCCGCGATTTTGCCTTCGCGCTGGTGCGGCGAAGCTGAACGCAGCAAAGAAAATGGCGGCGCCGGGGGGACAGCGCCGCCGAGGAAGCCAGATGGAATGCGGGGGTATGCTATTCCTCGCTGGCAGAATCGGCGCCGCTCACCATCATGGCGTCGGCCACGAGTCCGGCATTGGTGCGGATCGCGTGCTCGATCGCATCGGCGACGGCAGGATTGTCCTTGAGGAATTGCTTGGCGTTCTCACGGCCCTGGCCGATGCGTTGCCCATCATAGGCGAACCATGAGCCCGATTTCTCGACGACGCCGGCTTGGATGCCGAGATCGATGAGCTCGCCGCGCTTCGAGACGCCTTCGCCATACATGATGTCGAACTCGACCACCTTGAAAGGCGGCGCCATCTTGTTCTTCACCACCTTGACGCGGGTTTGATTGCCGATCGTCTGCTCGCGATCCTTGATCGCGCCGATGCGACGGATATCGAGCCGGACCGAAGCGTAGAATTTGAGCGCGTTGCCGCCGGTCGTGGTTTCGGGATTGCCGAACATGATTCCGATCTTCATGCGGATCTGATTGATGAAGATCACCATGCAGCGCGATTTGGAGATGGAGCCGGTGAGCTTGCGCAAAGCCTGGCTCATGAGACGCGCATGCAGCCCCATGTGATTGTCGCCCATCTCGCCTTCGAGCTCGGCGCGCGGCACCAGCGCCGCGACCGAATCGATCACCAGCACATCGATCGCGCCGGAGCGGACGAGCGTGTCGGCGATCTCGAGCGCCTGCTCCCCGGCATCGGGCTGCGAGATCAGAAGATCGTCGATGCTAACGCCGAGCTTCTTGGCATAGACCGGATCGAGCGCGTGTTCGGCATCGACGAAAGCACAAGTGCCGCCGGCCTTCTGCGCTTCGGCGATGACATGGAGCGCGAGGGTGGTCTTGCCGGAGCTTTCCGGCCCGTAAATCTCGATGATGCGGCCGCGCGGCAATCCGCCAATCCCAAGCGCGATATCGAGGCCCAGAGAGCCGGTCGAGATCACCTCGGCCTCGGTCGCCACCTCGCGCGAGCCGAGCTTCATAATCGAGCCCTTGCCGAAATTACGCTCGATCTGTCCGAGCGCGGCGTCGAGCGCCTTCTGCTTGTCCATCGTGTCCTTTTCTACCAGGCGCAATGCGGTGTTCGACATCCCCCAAACTCCTTATTCCATAGGGAAGCCGGCTTTCCTAGGGCCGACAGGCTTCGATCGCCGTGAAAGTATCGTACGCTGTTTGTTCTTATTAATTCAAGTTCTTTTTATGTCCCAATTATATCGTTGACTGAACAAACGATCTAGGCTACAATTTCTGTAGCTTAGGAGATTGAACATTATGACGCCTGTAGAACTGTCCAGCCCGGTCTATCACGATGAGGACGCCGCTCGGAAACACCTAGAGGCAATCCGTTGGCCGAATGGCCCCGTCTGCCCGTTCTGCGGTC
>CAYMNX010000164.1:0-4651 GCA_964391905.1 uncultured Rhizobiaceae bacterium | reverse complement strand
GGCGGCGCGATAGACAAACGGCTCGCGCGAGCGGAGCAAGGTGCCGGTGTTGATCGGGATCACCACCGGCCATTCCAGGCCCTTGGCGCTGTGAATGGTGATGATCTCGATCGCGTCGCCTTCCGCGTCGACGCGACCCTCATTGTGGGGTGCGCCATCGCGCCATTCCCGGACGAGATCGCGGACGAACTTCTTGAGGCCCCGTACGCCATAGGGCCGCGCGCGTTCCAGGAACGCCTCGACATTGGCGGCCGCGCGGGCGCTGCGATCGCCTTCGCGCGCGGCGAGAATGGGGCGGACCGCCAGGCGCTCGACCGCTTCGGCGAGGAGCAGCGCCGGCGTGGTCGCCCGGGCGCGGCGCCTGAGATCCTGCAGGATCGCAAGCGTGCGACGTGCGAGCGGATGTGCGACATCATCGAGATCGGTCAGCAGCGAGAAGCGCGGGGGCGCTTGCGCGCGATCGGGACGTGGTGGAAGCGCGGCGGTGATGTCGAGCAGCTCCTCCTCGGTCAGCCCGACCAGCGGCCCGCGCATCAACGCGCCGAACGCCAGCGTATCGCCGGCGTCGGCGAGCACCCGGGCCAGCGCGAGCAGATCCTGCACCTCCTGCCGGCGGAACAGGCTCTTGCCGGCCTGCGAGGCGATCGGGAGGCCGCGCTGCTCAAGCGCGCGCTCGTAGCGCCAGAGCTCGGCGCCGGTCGGCGCAAGCAACGCGATGCCGCCGGCGGTGAGCGGCACGACCGCGCCCTCCTCGTCGCGAATGCGTAAGTTGCCGATGAGACGCGTGCAGAGGTCGGCGACGGCTTCGGCTTCGGCGTCGCGGATCCGGGCGGGGCGCGAGTCGGGCGGCACATCCACGGTGATCCGCGCCGCGCAAGGCAGATCATGGTCGGGGGCCTCGAGCGTCGGCGCGAGCGGCACGTAACCGGGCTGGCCGTCCCCAGACAGCGGACGCGCGAAGCAGCGGTTGACGTGCGCGAGGATGTCGGGGCGCGAGCGGAAATTGGCGGTGACCTGGACGATGTTGTCCGGCCACTGCCGCGCGATGGCGGCCCGCGCCTGCGCATAGGAGCCGATGTCGGCGCCCCGAAAGCGATAGATCGCCTGTTTGGGGTCGCCGACCATGAACAGCGCCCCAGCGCGCAGCACGCTGTCCTGCCAACGCTCGGCACGATCCTCTGCGGCGATCCGGAACAGGATCTCCGTCTGGATCGGATCGGTGTCCTGGAACTCGTCAACGAAAATGTGACGGTAGCGCTGCCCAAGCGCGCGCCGCACATCGTCATGCTGGCGCACCAGCGCGCGCGCCTTCTCGAGCAGGTCGTCGAAATCGAGGACTGCGGCGGCGCGCTTGAAGCCGGCATAGTCGTCGAGCACTTCGTCGAGCTCGGCGGAGAGCTGGGCGACGAGCGCGGTCGCGATCCGCCCCAGCAGGGTGCGGTAGCAGTGATCGACCCGCTCGAAGCATGCGCTCGCCTCCGCGTTGAGGCGCGCGCCCTGCTCCTTGCCGGCGACCCGCTCCCAGGCCGATTTCCGCCTTGGGGTGAGCAGATCGAAGCTGTGCCGACGCATGCACCCAAGCTGCGGCGGATGCGCGAGTCGCCAAAGCGTAGCAAAATCGGGCGGAGGATCGAAGCTGCCCGCATAGAAGTTGGCGAGCGTCTCGAGCTCGCCGACCAGCTCCAGGCTCTTGGGCTCGGCTGGTTGCGACGAGATCCACCGCCGGAAATCTGCCACCGCATCGACCAGGTCGATGTCGGGGCGGCCGCCGAGGTCGGCGGGCAAGGTGCGCGCGCCGCGATACCTCAGGCGGAAGCGGGCGAGCTCCTCGAGGGTGCCGACGATGCGGCGCGGATCGTCGCGCGAGAGCGTCGCGATCGGATCGCCGGGTCGCTCCGGCGCATTCAATCGCCGCTTCAGCCATTGCTCGAAGACTGAGTCGAAGGCGGCCGCCGCCTGTACCGCATCGAGGATGCGCGCGCCCGGATCGATGTCGGCCTCGACCGCGTAGCTGGAGATGATCGTCTGGCAAAAGGCGTGGATGGTGGCGGTGGTCAGCTCGTCAAGCCTGGCTGCGGCGGAAGAGAGCGCACGTCGTTGGTCGGTGTCGAGTCCCTCTGGCAAAGCAACCCGCAGGGGGTCGGGTACGCGGCCCGCGAGCAGCTCGTCGACATAGCGATGCACGCGCGCCGACAGCGCGCTCGCGGCAAGCTCGGTGAAGGTGATCGCAGCGATCGAGCCGGGCTCTGCGCCGCGCGCAAGCAGCATGGTCAGGCGTCCGGCCATCAGCGCCGTCTTTCCCGTGCCGGCGGCGGCCTCGACGAGCAAGGTGACGCCGAGGTCGGTGAGGATGCGCAGTCGCGCGGAGCCGTCGGCGAGTGTCATCGGCAACTCCATATCCGGGCGAACGCGCCGAAGGCCTGCATGAACGCGGCGTTCTTCATCTGGAGATAGATCGTGGGCGACGCCGGCAGCGCGATGCGGAAATCATTGTGCTCTTCCTGCGCGTCCGGGCCTGGCAAGGCGTGGCCGGCGCGCAAGACCCCGATGGCCGCCGTGACGTGCGCGGCGAGCTCGGCGATCGCCTGATCGACGTCCGGCAGGCGATAGGGTTTCGGCTCTTCATCGCCAAGAAAGACGAGCCGTGCGATCACGCGGGGACTGTCGGGCAGCAGCTGACGTGCCGCGATCGCGTAGATCACGCGCTGAAGCTCTGCGCCGCGGCCGAGCACGATCTCGTCCGCCCGGCGCGGCTCGGCGCCGGTCTTGTAGTCCGACACGCGCACGGCGCGACCGTCGCCGGTGAGGTCGAGCCGATCGATGCTGCCCCGAATGCGCACCTCGGTGCCGGGGATCGTCACCGCGGCATCGGGGCGCCAGGGCAGGTCTTGCGCTGCGGCCCTATCGCCAGCTTGGCCGAAGGCAAGCTCGGTCCAGCTGCGCGTCCCCGGCTGGAACGTCTCGTCGAGCGTCAGCGCCTTGAGGGCGAGCTGCGCCGCGGCGGCGAGCGTATGTTGCCAGAGCAAGGCGGGCGGTGCCGATCGCTCGAGTGGCCAATGCAGGCGGATCGCCTCGGCGGACGCCGCGAGCGCCGCTTCGATCTCCTGCCGCGACGAGCGCGCATAGCCCGGCACGGGTTCGAGGGCATCGACCGTGCGCCTCAGCAGCTCGTGGACCAGTTCGCCATAGGCACGCGCGTCGAGCGTGAGGGGTTGATCGTCTTCGGGGACCGCGCGCCAGCCCAGCGCGTAGCGCCAGACGAAAGCGAGCGGGTCGCGCAGCATCAGCCGCAAGGAGGTGGCGGACTGGATCTCGCCGATCGCGCGGGCGATCTGCGGATGGTCCGCCCGCACCTGGCCATCGTGCGCGGTGACGGCCGGGCGTCGCCAGTCGCGCCAGCAGAGATTGGCGGCGGCGAGCGCGGGCGATGCCGCCGCCTCGTCGGGCCGTGCGAGGAGCCGGTCGGCTTCGCTGAAGGCATGTTGCGGAATGCGCGCCCGCTTCAGGATCTGCGGAGATGCGCCCTGGGGGATGAGATGGCTGGCTGACAACTGCCCGCCCTGCGCGTTGCGCCGGCTTCGGGAGAGCACGCAGCCGCGCGTGGCGTGCCCAGTGATCACGGCGAAGACGCGCCGGTCCTGCTCGGTGACGGGGTCGGGATCGAGCATATGGCGCGGCAGGATGTGGGCCGGGATCAGGGGGTCTTCCACGGCGCGGCGCGGCCAGGAGCGCGAGGTCATGCCGAGCAGGCGCACCCAGGGGCGCGGCGCGCCCGCGAGGTGGCTTGCCGGGCACCAGACGGCGGACGCGCCCGGATCGCGTCCATCGGGCAGGCGCAAGTCCTGCAACGAGAATTCGAGCGCTTCGGCCGGCGCGCGTCGAAGCGCCTCGGTCCAGAGCGCGCGGGCCGCCGTGCCCAGCAGCATCGCGCCGGCCTGCGCGGCGGCCTCGGGGCCTAGCGCAAGCAGCTCGAGAACGGGCATCACGATCGGCCGCGGGTCGACCCCGTCAGTGCGGCGGCTGGTCGCCTCGTCGAGCGCGCGGCGCCACTGGTCGAGCTCGAACAGCGCGGCGCCGGGCTGGAGGCCGAACGACCAGGTTGCCGGCAGGTCGGCGAGCGCACGGCTTCGGCCGGCGGCATGCCCGTACAGCCGTCGGATGCGATCCTGGCTGAGGCCGTTGAGCAGGACGTCGGCGAGTGCCGCGCAGGCTTGCCCCTCGCGCGAGGCGAGGACGGGGACGCCGTGCGAGAAATGGAGCGGCAGGCCGGCATCAGCGACCAGCACGAGGAAGTGCTCGTCCCATTCCTCGGTGGCGGTGGCGCAGATCGCGATCTCTTCGGGACGCGCGCGGCCGGATGCGATGAGCTCGCGCATCCAGCGCAGCGCTTCGACGACCTCTGCGCGTGGATTGGCGCAGGTGACGATCGACATGTCGGCGGCCGGCGCGCGATCGCTGGTGACGACTTGGCCCGCAAACCAGCTCGCATCCGCGCCGGGATTGCGCCAAATCAGAGGAACGGTCTTGGCGAGCAAAGCCAGCAATGGGCGCCAGACCGGGGTGATGGCCGTGAGACCATCGATCTCGATCGCGCCGAGCGTCGCGGGCGCGTGGGCGACGCGCTTGAGCGCGGCATCGCGCATATCGCGCG
>CAYMNX010000163.1:0-3955 GCA_964391905.1 uncultured Rhizobiaceae bacterium | reverse complement strand
GCCTTCGCGTTTTTGACCGATGGCTGGCTCGATGGCGAGGAAGTCGAATGCCCGCTTCATGCCGGGCGTTTCGAAATCAAGACGGGCAAGGGTATGGGCCCGCCGATCCCCTGCGACATCAAGACTTTCCCGGTGCGCATCGAGGGCGATGCGATTCAGGTGAAACTCGCTTCTTGAAACGGGGCGGCGCGATTCGCGTGCCGCTTGCGCCGGCGCTCTCCCCTTCCCCGCGAGTCGCTTGAGCTTTGCGCATCGCAAAGGTCCAAGGCGCTTTGCTTTTAGAATTTACTTTCCGGCGTATCATCGATTCTTGAGTATTCTTCTAAAGCCCCCGCTTTCGAACCGGCGTTAAAAGGTTTTACACAGCCTCGGTCGCACCCGCGTGAGCGAAAAATTGCAGAAAACCCCACGAAATGGGCGTTTTTTGCACGAGTCGCAACATTCTCGATGGTTTCTCGCGATTCGATTTGGTAGCTTTGCGCGTTTCGACCAATTGTCGAAACGTCCATATGCGAACGGAGAAAGACAACCATGGCCGCTAAGAAGACGGGAAAGACACCAGCCACCGTCACCTTGAAACATCTCGCTGCCGCCGTTGCCGAAGATCACGAACTTGCCAAGAAACAGGCTGAGGCCATTCTCGGCGACACTGTCGATTTGATCGTCAAGCACCTGAAGGGCGGACAGCGCATCCGGCTGGGTGGCCTGGGCATCCTCGTCGTGCGCAAGCGGGCTGCACGCATGGGCCGCAACCCGGCGACCGGCGAAGCCATCAAAATCAAGGCCAGCAAGCGCGTTGCTGTCCGCGCCGCCAAAGAGCTGAAAGAAGCCATCTCAGCGCTATCGACTCCGACGGCAATCGCGCGCCGCCCAGGATGGGCGGCCGTATTGCTATTGGCCTGATCGCCGCGTTCCGCGGTGAAGCGCTTCCCAGAGGTGGCGGGGTGTTGCCGGCATGTCGAAATGCTCGACGCCGGCACGCCTCAGCGCATCGGTAACGGCATTGACGCAGGCCGGCAGACCACCCACGGCACCCGATTCCCCTGCCCCCTTCGCGCCCAGAAGATTGTTGGGACTCGGCACGCCACAATCGAAAGCGCGCAAGCCGCGCAGCAGATCCGCCCGCGGCATGACGTAGTCGGTGAAGCTGCCGGCAAGCATCTGGCCGCTCTCGGCGTCGTAGCGGCAGTCCTCGCCGAAGACGTGGCCCGCGCTATGGACGATCCCGCCATGGAGCTGTCCTTCGGCGAGCTGGTGGTTGATGACGGTGCCGACATCGTCCACCGCGGTGTAGGCGACCACCTCCGCCGCTCCCGTCTCGGCATCGATCTCGACCTCGGCGACGTGGGCGCCGCTCGGAAAGGCGCGCGCCACAGGCACTTCGGCAATCGTATCGAGCGGATGGGTTGCGCCGCCCGCATGGCGCAGCGCGATATCGCCGAGGCTGATCGATTTGTCGGTGCCCTTGACCGTATAGTGGCCGTCACGGAATTCGACATCGAGCGGCGAGGCTTCGAGCGCTTCGGCGGCGAGGGCCAAACCCTTTTTTACGATCTCTTCGGAAGCAAGCCTGAAACCGCTGCCGGCAGTCATGCCGGTGCGCGAGCCGATCGCCGCAGCACCGAGGATCGACGGCCCGTCCGGATCGCTGGCGCGGACTTCCATGCGGTCCGGATCGAGACCGGTGATCGAGGCGACGAGGTCGGGGAAAACTGTCTCATAGCCCTGCCCGCTCGCGGTGGCGGTCAGGTATAGCCGAGCAATGCCTTTGCCATCGAAGAGGATAGCGACCTGATCCTTCGGTGAGGCGCCGCCGCCCGAGGGCTCGATGAAGACGGCGCAGCCAATGCCGCGCAATTTACCCCTGCGCGCCGCCGCGGCATGACGCGCCGGGAACTCATGCCAGTTGGAATGCTGTTCGGCCAGATCAACGAGCCGCGCGAAATCGCCACTATCGAAGACGATGCCGGTATGCGTCTTGAACGGGAATTTATCCTTGGCGATGAGATTGCGCCGGCGCAGCTCGAGGGGATCGATCTTGAGCGTGGCCGCTGCCTCATCGACCAGACGTTCGATGATCAGCGCCGCCTCGGGGCGACCGGCGCCGCGGAAGGCGCTGGTCCAGGATGTATTGGTGATGACCTGGCGATGGCGGGCATAGAATGCCTCGACCTCATAGACGCCCGACGACATGCTGATGCCGTTCGAGGTGTTGGTCATGGCGCCGACCGAGCTGAGATAGGCGCCGGAATCGCAAAGCCAGAGCGTGCGGAAGGCGAGAAACTTGCCGTCCTTGTCGAGCCCCAACTCGCCCGAGACGCGAATGGCGCGGCCATGAAAATCGGTGAGGAAGTCCTCGGACCGCGTCGAGGTCCATTTGATCGGCTTGCCGAGCTGCTTGGCCGCATGCAGCAGCAGCGCGTTCTCGGGAAAGGGCTGCGTCCGCGAGCCGAAGGCGCCACCGACATCGACCATGTGCACGCGCACCGATGCCGGCGGAACCTTGAGCATCACGGCAAGCTGGTCGCGCATCGCAGGGCCGCCCTGATTGCCGCAGCGGATCTCGTAACGCCCGGTCGCGCCGTCATAGGAAGCGAGGACCGCGCGCGGCTCCATCGGCGTCGGCGCGACGCGCGGGCTGTCGAGCGTCACCCGCACGACATGTGTGGCGCGCTCGATCGCCGCAGCGGCTTTCGCCTCATCGCCATAGTCGATATCGAAGCAGACATTGCCGGGAATGTGGGCGTGGATCGCCGGCGCATCCGGTGCGAGCGCCTTGTCGAATCCGATCACGACCGGCAGGTCCTCATAATCGATATCGATCAGCTCGGCGCCATCGGCCGCCTGGTGCGCCGTCTCGGCGATGACCATTGCCACCTCCTCGCCGACGAAGCGGACGCGGTCGAGCGCCAGCAACGGCCGCTCCGTCGCCAGAATCTGGTTGCCGCCCCGGCCGGGAAACGGCATCGAGGGCGGGACAATGCGCAGCCTTGTCTCGGCAATATCGCTGCCGATGAACACCGCGACGACGCCGGGACTTTGCTCGGCCGCGCTCTTATCGATGCTGCGAATGATGGCATGGGCGCGGTCGGCGCGCCGGAAGCTTGCATAGAGCTGGCCCGGTAGGTTCCAATCGGAGCTATAGCGGCCGCGGCCGGTCACCAATCGTTGATCTTCACGCCGGCCCGCAAGCTTCGTCATCATCGTTCCACCTATCTTCGGTTTCTCGGTTATTTAAGCGGGCGCCCCGGCGCCGGGCAATGCTGCATCAAACTTGCCGCCCGCAACGGGCTTTTCTATTGTTCTCAACAATAATCAACCGAGGGAGGGGGCCATCAAAGCGATCGTGATCCGGGAGTTCGGCGCGCCCGAAGTGATGCGCTATGAAGACGTCGCGACACCCGAACCGGGCCCCGGCGAGGTCCTGCTCGAAGTCGCCGCCGTCTCGGTCAACCGCACGCTCGATTGCATCGTCCGCTCCGGCAAATATCCAAGGCCCGTGAAGCTGCCGCATGTGCCGGGCGTCGATCCGGTCGGTACAGTCGTCCTGGTCGGCGACGGCGTTACGACGCGCAAGCTCGGCGACCGTGTTGCGATGTCGCTTCATTTGAGCCGCCCCGGAGAGCCTCTGAATCTCCTCGGCATCGATACCTGGGGCGGCTATGCGCAATATGTGAAACTGCCGGCGAAGAACACCTATCTCATCCCCGAAGGGCTCGACTTCCACACCGCGACCGTGGTCGCACGCCATGCGCCGCTCGCCCACAACATGCTGCATGAGAAGGTGAAGCTCAAAGCCGGCGAATGGGTGCTGGTGATTGTCGCTGCCGGCGGGCTCTCTAGTTTCCTCGTCCAAATCGCGGCGCATCTCGGTGACAAGGTGATTGCGGCGGCGGGGACCGACCATCATGTCGAGGTCGCGCAAGGCCTGGGCGCGCCGCATGGCATCAATTAC
>CAYMNX010000162.1:0-3820 GCA_964391905.1 uncultured Rhizobiaceae bacterium | reverse complement strand
TCAACCCGGACGATCTCCTGCTGCGCCAGCAGCGGCTCAATGCCCATTGGACGCGGCGCACCACCTTCGATTGCGAATATCGCGTGCGTGCCGAGAATGGCGGCTTCGCCTGGATCCATGATCGCGGCACCGCGCTGTTCGACGCCGCCGGCCGGCCGATCCGCATGCACGGCGTGTGGCGACTCATCACCGGCCGCAAGGCGGAGGAGATGCGCCTCGAGCACGCCGCCAACTACGACGAGCTCACCGGTCATTTCAACAAGAAGCGCCTGCGCGAGGCGCTCGATCACATCGTCTCATCGAGCCTGCGCTCGGGCAGCGCCGGCGCCTATCTCGCGGTCGGCATCGACAAGCTGACTGCCGTGAACGACGTCCTCGGCTACGAAGCGGCCGATACGGTCATCGTTGCCGTCGGCCAGCGTCTCGACCGCTGTCTCAGGGTGAGCGATGTCATCGGACGCGTCGGCGGCGACCGCTTCGGCATTATTCTCGCGCATTGCGCCGAGGCGCATGTCGCGACCGCGGCCGAGAAGATCCTCGCCGCGATCAGCCGCGTCCCGATCGAAACCGCGGCCGGCCCCATCTACGCAACGATCTCGATCGGCAGCGCGGCCTTCCCGCAGCAGGCGAAGTCGGCTTACGACATCATGACCCGCGCCGAATCCGCGCTCGCCGAAGCCAAGCGCGCGGGACGCGACTGCTTCATTCCCTACAAGCTGTCGGAAGAGCAGCGCAGCCGCCATCGCGTCGGCATGGCGCTGGGCGATCGCGTGCAGCGCGCCCTCAAGGAAGATCGCCTCACCTTGGCCTATCAGCCGGTGGTGGCGAGCGCCACGGGCGCTGTCGACTATTACGAATGCCTCCTACGCATGATCGATGAGGAGGGGCGCATCGTCATGGCCGGCGCCTTCGTGCCGGCGATCGAGCAACTGGGCTTCATCCGCCTCATCGATCGCTTCGTTCTCGACACCGCGGTCAAGGAAATCGCGGCCAATCCGGGCTTCTGTCTCGGCATCAATATTTCCGGCCTCACCGCGACCGATCGCGCCTGGCTGCGGACGATCATGGCCTATCTGCGCGACAAGCCCGAGATCGCGCGCGGCATCCTCGTCGAGATCACGGAGACCGAGGCGCTTCACGATCTCGAGGAATCGGCGCGGTTCGTCTCGACCTTGCGCGATCTCGGTTGCCGCGTCGCGCTCGACGATTTCGGTGCGGGCTTCACCTCGCTGCGTCATCTTCAGGCGCTGCCCGTCGATACGCTCAAGATCGACGGCTCCTTCGTGCGCAACCTGACGCAGAGCCCCGACAACCAAGTGTTCTTGCGCCACCTTGTCGGGCTTGCGAACGGGCTGGGACTGCAGACGGTGGCGGAATGCGTCGAGACCGCCGAGGAAGCGGCGATCTTGCGCCGCGAGGGCGTGGGTTTCCTGCAGGGCTATTATTTCGGTGCCCCTACGCTCGAAAAGCCGTGGCTCGGCAAGCAAGCCGCGGCGCGCAAGCGCTTGACAGGTGCCGCGGCGGTTTAGTCGTCGCCTTTTTCTTTTTCTTTGTCCGGCTTCTCTTTCTTGCCGTAATCGTTGATCTGCTGCTGCAGATCATTGATGCGCTTCTTGAGCTCGCTGAGCGATGCCTCGCTGCCGGGCTCGCCCTCCTTCGCTTTCTCGGGCCCCGTCGTCCCCGTTGGGAAGGGCGAGAACATCTTCATCGTCTGCTCGAAGAGCGCGAGATTCTGCTTCCCCATCTGCTCGAGCGGGCCGAAGGGAAAGAGCCCGCCGAAAGCCTCTTGCAGGCTCTTCCTCATCTGCTCTTGGTTGCGCGCGAAAGACGACATCGCATGCTCGAGATAGCGCGGCACGAGCCACTGCATGCTGTCGCCGTAAAGCCCGATGAGCTGGCGCAGGAAGCTGATCGGCAGGAGATTCTGGCCGCCCTTCTGCTCCTCCTCGACGATGATCTGGGTCAGCACGGCACGGGTGATGTCCTCGCCGGTCTTCGCGTCGTAGACGACGAAGTCCGAATGCTGCTTCACCATGCGCGCGAGGTCATCGAGAGTGACGTAGCTGCTGGTCGAGGTATTATAGAGCCGGCGGTTGGCGTATTTCTTGATCACCACCGGCGGCGTTTCGGCGCCACTCGTCTCCGTCATTCCGTCTTCCTCTCCGCCCCCGCTGCATGTTCAAACCTCAAGACTTTCTGCAGCATACCAGCTTATTGGCCATCGGCTCCAGTGCGCCGATTCGGCCTTTCTTCAGGGACGCCCAAGGGAAGCCGGAAGCGATGCCTCCGGAATTGCGCCCTCGGCCGTCGCCGGTATAATCGCCGCCATGGCGGAACCGCCGGATCTCTCAGCCCTCGCCAAGCGCTATGTGGATTTGTGGCAGGATCAACTGATCGCGATGGCGGCCGATCCCGCCTTGGCCGAAAGCACGGCGCGGATCCTGGCGGCGCTCGTTCCTGCCGCTTGGCCGCCCGGACAAGGCGATGACCGTGACCAGTCCCGCGCGGCCGCGCCAGGGTCCACGGCCGCTTCCGCTGCATTTGACGAGCGCGATGGGCGCGTGGCTCAGCTCGCGCGCCGCTTGGCCGCTGTTGAGAAGCGGCTTGCTGCCATGGAGGCCCGAATTCGCGGTGCAAGGGGCAGCGCTAAGCCTCGCGCTGCGCGCCGCCGAAAAAAGTGATCGCACGGCGGCACCACGCTTCGCCGCCGCCCTCGATGCCGAGCTGATACGACAAGCGCAGACTTTTTTGGACGGGCTCGAGGCCTATCGCCATCATCCCTACCGCCGCGACCTGCCTGAGCCGCCGGTGATCTGGAGCAAGGGCACGACGCGGCTGCTCGATTACGGGCCGCGGGAGGGCGCGCCGATCCTGGTCGTTCCCTCGCTCATCAACCGCGCCTATATCCTCGACTTGGCGCCGGGTCAAAGCCTGCTGCGCTACCTTTCGGGTCGCGGCTTGCGTCCGCTGCTCGTCGATTGGGGCGCGCCCGCGCGCGAAGAGCGGCGTTTCGGCTTGAGTGCCTATATCACGCAACGCCTTGAGCCGGCCGCGCAAGCGGCTTGCGAGGAGACCGGCGCCGCGCCCGTCGTCATGGGCTATTGCATGGGCGGGCTCCTCGCTTTGGCGCTTGCACAAAGGCTGCCGCAGCATGTTCGTGCCTTGGCGCTGCTGGCGACGCCTTGGCGTTTCCATGCCGAGCGTGCCGAGCATGCGCGGCTCCTCGGAGCCCTGGCGGAGCCGATCGCACGCGCCTATGCGCCGTTCGGCGAGCTGCCGGTCGACGTGCTCCAGGCGCTGTTCGCCTCGCAGGACCCGCTCTTGGCCTTGCGCAAATTCTCACGCTTTGCGCTGCTTGCACCTGACAGCGCCGCGGCGCGTGGCTTCGTCGCGCTCGAGGATTGGCTCAATGACGGCGTGCCGCTGGCTCTCAAGGTCGCGCGCGAATGCCTGGGCGGCTGGTATGGCGACGACCTGCCGGGCCGCGGCCTGTGGCGTATCGCCGGCGAGGCCGTGCTGCCGAGCCTCATCGATGTGCCGAGCCTTGTCGTGGTCCCGGCGCAGGATCGGATCGTTCCGCCCGCGACGGCTGCGGCCCTTGCCGATGTGCTGCCACAAGCCGAGCGGATGACGCCATCTCTCGGCCATATCGGCATGATCGTCGCCCGCGATGCGCCGACGGCGGTATGGGAGCCGGTGGCGGCGTGGCTGAAAGAGCAGAGCTGATGAGCGCCGGCCGGCGGAAGGAGCGTGCAACTCCTTCCGTGCTCGGGGGTTTATCGCGTGATGGCTCGCGATCCCGAAGATGATGCGCTCGCGC
>CAYMNX010000161.1:0-5706 GCA_964391905.1 uncultured Rhizobiaceae bacterium | reverse complement strand
TCAGCCATGCCGGGGCAATTTTTCTGGGCCGCCATACGCCTGAAGCAATCGGCGATTATGTCGCCGGGCCCAATCACGTGCTGCCGACCGCGCGCAGCGCGCGGTATTCCTCGGGCCTCGGCGTGCTCGATTTCATGAAGCGCACCTCCTTGCTCGCTTGCGATGCGGCGAGCCTGCATGCGATCGGACCGGCCGCGATCACCTTGGCGGAAGCCGAAGGCCTTGACGCCCATGCGCGCTCGATCGCGATCCGGATCAATCGCGCAAGCGGTTGATACGATGCCGCAAAGCGCTCGCATCGCCAAGATCACGCTCGACGAGCATACGGTCGTTCGCCGCAATGGCGATATCGAGCATGAGCGCGCGGTTGCGATCGCCGATCTGCTGGCTGAAAACAGCTTCAATCCGAAATCCGCAATCGCCGGGCCGTTCCATCTTCATCTCGGTGTCGCGGAGAGCCGCCTGCTGCTGGATATCCGCGATATCAACGATCAGCCGCTCGAACAGGTGGTCTTGCCGCTCTCGCCCTTCCGTAAAATCGTGAAGGATTACTTCATGATCTGCGGCAGCTATTACAATGCCGTGCGCGAGGCGAGTCCCAGCAAGATCGAGGCAATCGATATGGGACGGCGCGCGCTCCACGATGAGGGCGGCGAGAAGCTGCGTGAGCGCCTGGCCGAGCGCATCGAGGTCGACCTCAACACGGCGCGGCGGCTCTTCACGCTGCTCTGCGTGCTGCACATCCGGGGCTAGCGATGTCGCGGTTGCCAGGGAGCGTGCTTTTCGCCTGCACCTTGAATTCGATCCGCTCGCCCATGGCGGCCGCCTTGCTGCGCCAGATTCACGGCGGCCGGATCTTCGTCGATTCCGTCGGCGTGCGAACCGCGCCGATCGATCCGTTCGCCATGACGGTGATGGCCGAGATCGGTCTTGATCTCAAGGCGCATCAGCCAAAGAGCTTCGACGAGCTCGAAGACACGTCGTTCGATCTCGTCGTCTCGCTCTCGCCCGATGCGCAGCACGCGGCGGTCGAGCTCACCCGCACCTCGGCTTGCGAGGTCGAGTTCTGGCCGGTGTTCGATCCGACCGCGATCGAAGGCAATCGCGACGAGACGCTTGCTGCCTATCGCCTTGTCCGCGATCAACTCAAGAAGCGCATTCTCGAGCGCTTCCCGCCGCATCAGGCGTCACGATGAGGCTCGTCCTCGCTTCGTCGTCGCCGCGGCGCCGCGAACTCCTCGCGCAAGTGGCGATCGTCCCCGACGCAATCGACCCCGCGGATCTCGACGAGACGCCGCTGCCGCAGGAACTGCCGCCGCGCCATGCGGAACGGCTCGCTCAAGGAAAGGCGCGGCTCGTAGCGGAGCGCCATCCTGATGCCTTCGTGCTCGGCGCCGATACCGTTGTTGCTTGCGGTCGGCGCATTCTGCCGAAAGCGGAATCGCTCGAGGAGGCACGCTCTTGCCTCGAGCTTCTCTCCGGCCGCCGCCATCGCGTCCATGGTGGCATTTGCTTGGTGACCCCGACCGGAAAGCAGGTGCAACGACGCGTCACCACGATCGTCGCGATGAAGCGCATGACCGAGCGCGAGATCGCCGACTATCTGAGTAGTGAGGAGTGGCGCGGCAAGGCGGGCGGCTATGCGGTCCAGGGCCTTGCCGCGCGCTTCGTGCGCGGGATCATCGGCTCCTATAGCAATATCGTGGGACTGCCCTTGTTCGAAACGGTGGCGCTCCTCGAAGGGCAGGGCTTTCGGCGGTGAGCCGCGCGCTTTATTTGTCGGTATCGCCCGGCGAGATCTGGGCCGCGCTCGCGGAGGAGGGGACACTCACGGCGTTGCGCGTTGTGCGCACCGGCAGACCCAGCCTTCTCGGCGCGATTATTCTCGGCCGGATCGTCGCGCTGCGGCCCGAGCTGCCCGCGGCGCTGGTCGAGATCGGCGAGGATCGCCCAGGCTTTCTCGATGCGAAGGATATCGACCCGCGCAGCGGGCTCGCGGGTCTGACGGAAGGGCAGGCGCTGATCGTCGAAGTGACGAAAGAGGCGCGCGCCGACAAAGCCACGAGCCTTCGCCTCTTTCGCAATTCGGGGGAGCGCGGCGCGGCGATCAAGGCGGCGGCGCGCACCGCGACCCCGCCGGCGCGGCTCGATCCGGCGATGCCGCCGCTCGCGACTTTGTTGAGCGCCTTCCTCGAT
The DNA here is from genome assembly GCA_964391905.1 of uncultured Rhizobiaceae bacterium. Taxonomy (GTDB): domain Bacteria; phylum Pseudomonadota; class Alphaproteobacteria; order ATCC43930; family CGMCC-115725; genus CAIKMD01. Next base: position 3,510 of record CAYMNX010000161.1, on the reverse strand, counting down.
CCGCCGCCCGATCGCATCGTCATCGACGATCGCAGCACCTTGGCGGAGGGGCGCGGATTTCTTGGCCGGCGGAGCGCTGATCTGGCCGGACGGCTCGAGCTCCATGCCGACACGATACCGATTTTCGAAGAGGCCGGTGTCGCCAGCGCGATCGAGACAGCCTTGGCGCAACGCGTGGCGCTCCCTTGCGGTGGCGGCTTGACGATCGACGCGACGCAGGCTGCGATCATAATCGACGTCGATGGTGGCAAAGCGTCGGCGCTCGCGGCCAATCTTGAAGCGGCGCGCGCGGTGGCGCGGCAGATTCGGCTGCGCAATCTCGCCGGTCCAATCGTCATCGACTTCATCGGCATGAGGCGGCGCCAGGAGCGCGACGAAGTGCTGGCGGCGCTCAAAGCCGCGTTGGCGAGCGATCCTGAGAAGCCCGAGGTGCTGGGTTGGACGCGCTTGGGCCATGTCGAGCTCGTGCGGCGGCGGCGCTACCCCTCCTTGGCGGAGATATTGTTCGAGCGCGCGGAGACTGGCGGCTGGCGCAAGACGGCCCTCACCGTCGCACTCGAAGCCTTGCGCGCCGCAGCACGCGAGGCGCTCGCCCAACCGGGGCGACCGCTGACCCTGGCGGCGCATCCCGAGGTCCTCGCGGCGCTCCAGGAAGGAGAGGGGGTGATGGCGCGGCGGACCCTCGAGGCGCGCCTTGGACGGGAGCTCGGAATTGAGCCGCATCCTACCGCCGATCGCGAGGCCTTCGACATTCACGCCGGATCGACTATCTAACCCGCATGAGCGACGGCCCTAAAATCCCGTTCGGGCGCTGCCCCATTTGCGGCAAGCCAGCGGTCGAGCAACACCGGCCATTTTGCTCGCGGCGCTGCGCCCTCATCGATTTCGGCCGCTGGATTGGCGGCAATTACCGGGTGCCTGCGGCCGAGAATGACGACGAGGAAGAGACGCCGCCCACCGACGACAAGCCTGAATGAGGCGAGTGGGGAGTCGAGCCCTTTTCAGGGGCGGCCGGTCTAGACACTTCGACCGATTTTTGCGATAAGCCTCGGCCGCGTTCGGCTTGGGCGCCCAGGTAGCTCAGTTGGTAGAGCACGTGACTGAAAATCACGGTGTCGGTGGTTCGATTCCGCCCCTGGGCACCACTTAAATGCCTGACACATATAGATTATTCTTATTTGCTGCGTCAGCTTGAGTGCGGCACGGTGAACGCCGTGCCGCACTTACAAAAAAGGGTGGCGAACGCGCGGTACCGCTATTTGGTGGCGCAGCTTGATCGCGCGGCGCGAGCGGGAGGATTGGAGAATGGCAAGACATGCTTCGAGCGTCGCCATCCCCCATTCTCCCGAATGTGTCGGCTCCGCATCGTCGAGGATCGCGCCACAAAGCTCCTCGATCACCTCGCGCCGCGGGATTCGCGGCGGCTGCAAGGCGCGCAGGCTGCGCTCCCTGTCGCTATAGACGAAAACCCCTTGGGGGGTGGGGCGCAGATCGGCGCGCTCGCAGCTCGCGACAACAAAGCCGAAATGCTCATGCCAGCGCTGCGTCGTCTCATTTGCCGATTCACCGGCGGCGGCAACACCATAGCCACGCCGCCGGCGAAGCTCCCGCTCCTCGTCCGGCGTCATCCCGCTCGGGAGCATCCGGCGCGCGGTCAGGAATGAACCGGGATTTTTCGGCAATCCCAGCTCCGAAACCCAATCCACCAGTTCATCGGAATCGAAATGCGCATACCCGCTATAGACTAGGTTTGCGACCACCTCGCCGGGAAAGCGGATCATCGCGCTATAGGCGCCTTCGGTCGGCCGCGCGCTATCCCAGATCCCGGTTTGCGCGACCACGGTTTCCGCGAGCCCGCCCGCGAGCAATCGCACAATGTCGACCTGGTGTGCTGCCTGATTGAAAACGACGCCGCCGCCTTCCGCCGTGTTGAGCTCTTCGGGCCGCCGCGGCCGGATAAGGAAGTCCGTGAAATTGAGCGCAGCGATCATCTTCAACTCGCCGAACTCGCCGCTCTCGATGATTCGGTGGGTCATGCCGATCGGTGCATCGAAACTGTGGCTGTGGCCGACGATCAGCTTCACCGCCGCTTTCTTGGTTGCGGCGATCATCGCCCGAGCCTCGGCGAGATTGAGGGCCATCGGCTTTTCGACGAGGATGTGCTTGCGGGCCGCGGCGGCGGCGATCGTCTGGGCGGCATGAAATTGGTGAGGGCTCGCGATATAGACCGCGTCGATGGAGGGATCGCGAACCAACGCGTCAATGTCCTCGTAAGCGGTTCCATGGAACTCATGGACAAATTGGTGCCTTGCTTCCGGCCGCGGATCGGCGGCGGCAACCATCTCGATCTCCGGCGAGCCGATGAAGGTGGGACGCATCAACGTGAAGGCGCGGCCCAAGCCGACAATTCCCAAGCGGAGCTTGCGCATACTCATCGACGCGGCCCTCCGCGGTTCCAATTCGTTTTTCGTCGGAACCGGCGCGCTATGCGGCCGGAACGCCTGCGCTCTGCATGGCGACTCGTTCGTCCTCCGAGACGCCGAGGGTCCGCCAATCGGTCGCTTTGGTGACAATGCCTTCGAAGGAAGACAGCTTCGCGTGTGGAATGTGGGGTGGGGTGGTGCCGATGGCTGGTCCGCCTTCGGCAAAGCGTCGCGCTGCGGCGACCATCTGCCGACGAAACTGCGCTACCGCGACGTCGCTCGCACCGAGATAATCATGGGAGCGGTCCGCGATCGGCCCCATCGATTCCCACATCGCCATGTCTTGCGCCGGAATGCCCTTGATGCCGGTGAAATCGCCGAGCTTCATCGCCTGGCGATCCTGCAGGAACCAATTGTCGAGGTTGCGGGTCTTGCGGTAATTCGCATCGAGATCGATGCCCACTTGCGCGGCGCAGAATTTTCGCCAGCTCTCTTGATCGATGCCTTTTGTCTCGTGCCAGGCCATCCAATAAAACATCGTGTTGTAGTCATCGATCGGGATCAGCATCTGCGCAAGCTTGTATTGATCGTTGGGTGGAATGAGGACCGTGAAGGGCGCAACGAAGACCGTGATGCGGATATAGTCATGTGTCTCGGCATTGACGATCGGCTTGCGGATCGCGGCATAGCGGAAGCCGTAATTCGTCAATTGAAACTGCATTCGCGGCGCCTTATCGGTCGAGGGCCGCGGCCAATTCTCGGCCGTCGCTTTGGCACTATCCACTTGCATCGCCGGCATGTTGGTCGAATGAAGGCTCGAGCTATGCGCCGAATCGATGGCGCCCTCCAAAGGCTGCGCCCAATTGCAGGCCGTGTGCATCTTGACGATGCTGATCTTGGTCGTGGGGGTAGGGGCCCAGGCCGGCGCCTCCCATTTCGGCATGGTGTCGCGCGGACCCATATAGACCCAGACGAAACCGCCGCCTTCATGCGCCGGGTAGGCCTTGTGCCGAATATGGGGACGCATCCGCGCACCATTGTCGGGCTCGCAAGACATGTCGACGACATTGCCATCGATGTCGAATTT
>CAYMNX010000160.1:0-6555 GCA_964391905.1 uncultured Rhizobiaceae bacterium | reverse complement strand
GACACAGGAGCAAAACGATCTCGTCACCCAGTCGGGCCCGGGAACACCGGGCGGCGAGCTGATGCGGCGCTATTGGCAGCCGGTCGCCCTCGCCGAGGAGCTTCCGGTTGGCGGTGCGCCGCTTCCGGTTCGCATCCTGAGCGAGGATCTCGTGCTCTATCGCGGCGAAAGCGGGGCGATCGGCCTCATCGGGCTGCACTGCCCGCATCGCGGCGCCGATCTCAGCTATGGCCGCATCGAGGGCGATGCCTTGCGCTGCCTCTATCACGGCTGGCTCATGGGCAAGGATGGAAAGTGCCTCGAGCAGCCGGGCGAGCACGCCTCGAGCAGCTACAAGGAGCGCGTCAAGCATCCGGGCTATCCCTGCACCGAGGCCGCCGGGATGATCTTGACCTATATGGGGCCGGGCGAGGCGCCGCCTTTGCCGAAGCTGCCCCTGTTCACCGGTCCGGCCGAACGCAGCTGGGCGACGAAGTTCTTTCACGAATGCAACTACCTCCAGGGCAATGAGGGCAATATCGATCCGCAGCATCTCTCGGTGCTGCATCGCATCGCCCCGCCCGAGACCAGCTATGAGCGCGGTCGCAACAACCAGCTGATGCTCGGTACCGATCTCGCGCCCAAGATCGATGTCGAGGAAACCGACTACGGCTTGCGCATCGCCGCCGCGCGGCTCGTCGGCAACGGCGAGAAATACGTGCGCATCAGCAATTTCGTCATGCCCAACGCCTCGGCTTTCGATGGCGGCCCGCTTCAGGATCCCGCCAAGGTGCCGCCGCGCGAGAACGGCTATTGGTTCCACTGGCACGTGCCGATCGACGACACGCATCATTGGAAATACGCCGTCGGCTATTGCTATGACGCGCCGGTCGATGCCGACTACATGAAGCGCGTCGTGCTGGCCGATGTCGGGCCGAATTACGATCTCATCCGCAATCGCCGGAACCGCTACCTGCAGGATCGCGAGGAGATGAAGAGCCGGACCTGGCTCGGCATGGGCCTCAATTTCCGCGACCACGACCGCTTCGCCGTCGAGAGCCAGCGTCCGATCTCCGACCGCACGCACGAGCATCTCGGAACCTCGGATCGCGCGATCATCCTGATGCGGCGGCAGTTGCTGCAGGCGATCGAGGACGTGCGGCAAGGCCGCGATCCGCGCATGGTGACGCGCGATCCCGCGGCCGATCCGGTCAAGGATCTCGTCGTCATCTCGCGCCGCGTGCCGGAAGATCGCGATTCCATGTCGGTCTGGCGGGACTTCGAGCCGCCGCGGGTCGCGGCGGAGTAGCAAGCGAGCGCGGCCGCATCGTCCGAAATTAGGCTCTATATCACTCTTTCGATGCTCACCGCGCGCACATCCGCCTCGAACTCAAACGGCGCGACCGGCGGATGCGCAGGGTGCAAGGTCACCCCGACATTGGCAAGGCCGAGCCGCGTCATGAGCAGCATGGCGGGCTCGATCTGGCGCCCGGTGTAGAACTGTACGCCGGTTATATCCGTCCACGTGCAACCAAGCGTCTCCACCCGCGAGCGCAATTGTTCGAAGACGTATGTTGCCTTCCTTTCCGTTCCCGACGCCGACATGTCCCCTTCGGCGACGACGCCTCTCGACCCGTCGATAAGTTCCGCCCTGCCGGAGATCAAGAAATCCGAACGCGCCGGAGCGTCTGTCTCGGTCGCTGCGGTCGCATAGGTAAAAGCATATAAGGTGTTCGTGGCAGGCGGGCCGTGAATCGGAGCCACGTTGCTTCGCGCCATCGGGAATGGAGCTTCCGCGGGAAAGCCATTCGACCGGAGAAGATCGACGTAGCGTTGGTTGAACGCGGCAAAGTCGCTTAACGACATCTGCGCCGGAGACCTCAGTTCGCAAGCAGCCAAGGCCGACATCGGGCGACCCCGCGCAGCGATAAATGATGATGCTCTGGCGAGGCCTTCCGCCAAAGGCGGTGGTGTTCGGAACCGCACGCGTGTCAGCAGGTATCCTTTAAGGCATACAATCCCGGCCGAAAATGGATGGCTTTGCCCTTCGAGAAAGGCGTAGCCGGCAGCCGGCAATGAAACAACTTCGGTCATGACGTATCTCTCCAAAGTTGATGCCGGAGGGTTAGAAGAATAAGAGCCACGATGCTCGTTTGTACAGGGCACCGCAGGATCGCGCGGGTAGGCATGGTCGGTGCCCCGTGCTCCGGTTCTGCCCACGCGGTTGATCTCGGGATGAAAGGGGCCCACGAAGTGGGCCGGGATTTGAGCAGAGCGGCGCGCGGCGCCCCCTGAAATTCCTTTCACCCGATGACGCCCGGCGATATCCTAAGCATAACAAATAAAGTTTTGGGAGGGCGCCGGTGGAACAAAGCACGCAGCGCATCGTCACGACGCATACCGGCAGCCTGCCGCGTCCCGGCGCGCTGATCGCGCCGCTTCAGGCGAAGGATGGCGGCGATGCTTACGACGCGGCATCGCTCGCAACGCAAGTGCGTCAATCGGTCTTCGACATCGTCAAGAAGCAGGCGGCAATCGATCTCGATGTCATCGGCGATGGCGAGCACAGCAAGTCGAGCTTCACCGCCTATCTCGGCACGCGGCTCGGCGGATTGTCGCGCGCGCCGGAGCCTTACCAGGCCTATGCCCCGACCCGCGACGCACTCGCTTTCCCCGACGTCTATGCCGAGAATCGCGTGATGCTCGCGGCGCGGCCGCGCGCGGCGCAAAAGCCCGCAGCCGGCCGGCGCTGGCTGCGCTGCAGCGGCCCCATCACCTATATCGGCCAGCAAGAGGTGCAAACCGATATCGCCAATCTCAGAGCGGCGATGGCGGCGGTCGGCGCGAAAGAAGGCTTCATCACCGCGCTGTCGCCGAGCAATCTCGAGGTCTTCTATCGCAACGACTACTACCGCACGCAGGAGGAATATCTGACGGCGCTCGCCGACGCGATGCATGAGGAATATAAGGCGATCGTCGATGCCGGCTTCCTGCTCCAGATCGACGATCCGCAGCTCGTCACCTATTACGACCGCACGCCCGGCATCGGCATCGAAGAGTGCCGCAAATTCATCGCGCTGCGCGTCGAAATCCTGAATTACGCCTTGCGCGGCCTGCCGCCGGACCGCATCCGCTTCCACACTTGCTACAGCACCAACATCGCGCCGCGCGCGCATGATTTGGAGCTGAAGCACTACATCGACATGATGCTGAAGATCAACGCGGCGGCCTATTCCTTCGAGGCCGCCAATCCGCGCCACGAGCATGAATGGGCGGTGTGGCAGGAGGTGAGGCTGCCCGAGGGCAAGGTCCTGCTGCCCGGCGTCGTCTCGCATTGCGTCTCGCTGGTCGAGCATCCCGAGCTCGTCGCGCAGCGCATCTTGCGTTATGCCGGCGTCGTCGGGCGCGAGAATGTGATCGCCAGCACCGATTGCGGCTTCGGCACCTCGGCCGCCGGCGACGAGGTCCACCCCGATGTCGCCTGGGCGAAGCTCGCGGCGCTGGTCGAGGGCGCGCGGCTTGCGAGCGCCGAATTGTGGGGACGAGGCTGAGCACGGCAGCCGTTATGCGCCGCGCCGCCGCCGCACTTATTGCCGCGCTCGCCCTCGCGCCGCAGGCGCAGGCTGCCGAGCACATCAAGATCGGGCTCTTGCGCGTGCCGGCATCGGGCCCGCTCTATATCGCCGTCGAGAAAGGCTATTTCGCCGCCGAGGGGATCGATCCCGAGCTCGTTTATTTCGAGAGCGGCCCGCCGATCCCGACCGGCGTCGTTTCGGGCGATCTCGATTTCGGCGCCGGAGCGCTGATCGGCGCCTTCTATAATCTCGCGGGCCAGGGCGCGCTGCGCATCATCGGCGCGCTGGCGCGCGAGATGCCGAGCTTTCAAGGCCAGGGCTATCTCGTCAATCAAAAGCTCTATCAGGCGGGTTTCACGTCGCTCAAGCAGTTTGCCGGGCATTCGCTTGCCGTCACCGCGGTCGGCGGCCCCGCGCATTACGCGACGGGCCTGCTTGCCGAGAAATATGGCTTTGCGCTCGCGAGCGTTCGCATCGTGGTGACGCAATCGCTGTCCAACGCGATCGCCGCCGTCGAGACCGGCCAGACCGACACGACGGTCATCTCCATGACCGCGGCGATCCCGCCGATCCTCCAGCGCGGCGGCGTGAAGCTCCTCGGCTGGGTCGGCGACGAGACGCCCTGGCAATATGGCGCCGTCTTCACCGCCTCGCGCACGGCGGATGCGCGCGCCGATCTCGTCGCGCGCTTCCTCAGCGCCTATCACAAGGGCACGAGGGAATATCACGACGCTTTCACCGGCCCCGACGGGCGCCGCCGCGACGGCCCGACGGCGCCGGCGATCCTTGACATCCTCGCCAAATATACCCGCCAGTCGGCCGAGACTGTGAAATTCAGCATCACCGATTGCGATCCCGAGGCGCGCCTCGATCGCCAGGATGTGCTGCATCAGATCGAATGGTATCGCGCGCAAGGCCTCATCAAAGGCGCGGTCGACGGCAGCAAGATCATCGATAAGCGCTATGTGCACGACCTTCCGACGCCATGAGGCGAGGGTCGCAACAGTATCGACGGAGGTGAGAGATGGTGGCATGCCTTTCCCCCAACGGCCCGACCGTCTATCGCGGCGACAGCCCGCCGCGGCGTCTCTATGTCGGCTCGCGCAGCGGCGTCAGCATTTTGCAGCGCACGGCGCCGGACGCGCCGTGGCGCGTCGCCGGACGCGCACTCGACGGCCGGCATGTGAGCGCCATCATGGCCGCGCCCGACGGAAGCTGGCTCGCCGCCGGCTGCCATGACGGCGGGTTTTATTTCAGCGGCGATGCCGGCCGGAGCTGGGAGCGCCGCAGCGACGGCCTCACCATCGATCATGTCTTCTCGCTCGCCAGCACGGAACCGGCCGATGCGCCGACCTTCTATCTCGGCACCCAGCCGGTCTCGCTCTTCCGCAGCCGCGATTTCGGCCGCCACTGGCAGGAGCTGCCTGCGCTCGCCCGCGTGCCGGGGACGGATAAATGGACCTTTCCCGATCCGCGCAACACCTCGCACACGAAATGCATCGCCATCGATTCGCGCCATCCCGCCCGGCTTTATGTCGCGGTCGAGCAAGGCGGGCTCTTCCGCAGCGAGGATGCCGGCGCGACCTGGCGCGAGCTTGACAGCTATTACCGTCCCGGCGACCGCTGGTATCGCGACATCCACCGCATCGTCCCGATCGAATCGGATCCCGACCGCCTCTATATGACGACCGGAATGGGGCTCTATGCGAGCGCCGATGCCGGCGAGACCTGGGAGCATCTGACCGACCCCGAATGCCGCGTCGGCTATCCCGATCATCTCGTCGCATCGCCGCGCGATCCGCGCATCCTCTTCATGAGCGGCGCGCGCCACGATCCAACCGAGTGGCACGCCTCGCACTATGCCAATGGCACGGTGCTGGCGAGCCGCGATGGCGGACGAAGCTGGTCGGCGGCCGATATCGGCCTTCCGGAAGAGCGGCGCGCCAACATCGAGGCGATGTGCATCGCCTGTTATCCCACCGGCTTCTCGCTTTTCGCCGGGAATACCGATGGCGAGGTGTTCGAGTGCGAGGACGGCGATGGACGCTGGTCGCGCATCGCGGAGGGCCTCGGCGCGATTTCGAAGCTCGGCCATTTCCGGCTTGTCGAGGCGAACGCAAGCGTGTGAACGGCCGACAAACAAGGGGCAAAAGGGAGGAGAAATCATGGCGGTGCGCATCGACACCAAGGAGCTGATCGACGGCAATCGCTTCGGAGCCTATCAAATCTGCGTCTTCCTGCTCTGCTTCCTGGCAGCGACCATCGACGGCTATGACGTGCAGGTGATCGGCGTTGCGATCCCCGGCATCCGCGACAGTCTCAATCTGCAGCCGGCCATGGTCGGCGTCGTCCTCACGGCCGGCCAGATCGGCGTCATGCTGGGCGCCCTCTGTCTGGGCCCGATCGCCGACCGCATCGGCCGCAAGCGCATGATGATCCTGACGGCGCTGATCTTCGGCATCTTCTCGCTTCTCACCGCCTTTGCGACGAGTGTCGGCGAGCTCGTCGCGATGCGCGTGTTGGCGGGGCTTGGCCTCGGCGGCATCGTCCCCGCGGCGATGGCCTATGGCGCGGAATACGCACCGCAACGCCTGCGCGCGACCATCACGACCCTCGTCTGGATGGCGCTGCCGGTCGGCGGCATGATCGCAGGCTTCAGCGCGGTATGGCTCGTCCCCGCCTTCGGCTGGCAGTCGCTCTTCATCGTCGCCGGCATCATGCCGCTCGCGCTCGCCCTGCTGCTCGCGCTCGTCATGCCCGAATCGCTCGCCTATCTCAGCACGCGCGGCGGCGATCAGGCGCGGATGCGCAAGATCGCGCTGCGTATCGCGCCAAGCCTCTCGAGCCATGCCGACCTCGCCTTTTACGCCGCGGAAGACAAGATGCCGGGCGTGCCGCTGAAGCACCTTTTCACCGAGGGACGCGCCGTCGGCACCCTGCTGCTCTGGGTGATCTTCTTCTTGAGCTTCTTCCTGATGATTTTCTTCGTGTCGTGGATCCC
>CAYMNX010000159.1:0-3589 GCA_964391905.1 uncultured Rhizobiaceae bacterium | reverse complement strand
GGCCGGGATCTGCAGCACGTCGACCGCCTCCGCCACCACCGCGCATTGCTCGGGCGCATGCACGTCGGTCAGCACCGGGCAGCCATAGGTCTCGCGCACTTCGGCGAGGATCGGCAGGCTCGCCGCGAGCCCCATCCCGCGCGCGCTCCCGATCGAGGTGCGGTTCGCCTTGTCGAACGAGGTCTTGTAGATGAGGCCGATGCCGAGCTTCCCCGTCATCTCGACGAGCGCATGACTCATCTCGAGCGCATGCGCGCGCGACTCGAGCGCGCACGGCCCCGCGATGAGCGCGAGCGGCCGATCATTGCCGAGGGTGAGGTTGGCGATGTGGACGTGGCGAGTGGAAGGCATGGTCACCTTATACATGAGCCGGCGCTCGATTAAAGGATCGAGGTGTTCAATCGCGGCGAATCTGATTGTAGTAGTTCTTATTTTGTTCTAATTTTATCATTGATAATGTTGATCAATTAGGATGGGTGGCCCTTCTCGGCCATGCCAAGCCGGATTGCTTTCTATACCTCAATGAGGTATATTCGAGGATCGACCGATGCCAGTCAGACTGATCACCGTGGCGGAGGTCGATCCGTTCGATGCCACCGCGAGACGGGCGGGGTTGAGTGAGGTGGAACGCATGGCTCTGGTGGAATTCCTCGCGCACAACCCGGAGGCAGGCGATCTCATTCAAGGAACCGGCGGCTTGCGCAAGCTGCGCTGGGCGAAGCCGGGGAAAGGCAAAAGCGGCGGCTATCGCGCGATCTATTACTACTTTACCGAGGACGTGCCGATCTATCTCTTGGCCATCTATGCAAAGAACCAGCAGGTCGATCTGACCGCCGCACAAAAGGCGCGGTTGACCGATCTGGCCGAGCAGTTGAAAGCGAGCGCGCGCAAGAGCACACGATTGAGGACGCAGCGATGAAGACGAAAGCGAAGACGCGAAAACCCGATGTCGGAAGCGAGCTCGTCGCCGGCATGGAGAATGCACTGGCGCATATGCGCGGCCGCAAGCGCGCGGGGCGCGAGACGGTGGTGCGGGTGCGCATACCGGAGAGCGTCAATGTCGCCGCATTGCGCCGCCGCCTCGGCATGAGCCAAGCAGCCTTCGCGGCGCATTTCGGCTTCAGCGTGAAGAACATCCAGAATTGGGAACAAGGCTCGCGGCGGCCCGAAGGCTCTGCCCGCGCCTATCTTCTGGTCATCGACCGCAATCCCAAAGCCGTTCAAGAAGCGCTCGCGAAGGCAAGCTGATCGCGCTCCCGCGCCAATTGACAAAGTAGCTTCCGGTAGCTACCTTGATTATTATGCGCGCCGTCGGCTTGAAGACCCTCAAGAACAAGCTCAGCGAATATGTCCGCCTTGCCGCGGGCGGCGAGACCGTCTTGGTGACCGATCGCGATCGCGTGGTCGCCGAGCTGACGCCGCCGCGCAGCGGACGCGCGCCGCTGCTCGCCGACGCGGCCTTGGCCGAGGCCGTGCGTCAAGGCTGGCTGACGCCGCCGGCGCTGAAGCCCGAGGGGCCGCCGCCACGCTTGCCGGTGGCGCCGCTCGCCACGGTGCTGCGCGAGCTCGAAGACGATCGCGGCGAGCGTTGATCTACCTCGATACCTCCGTCGCGCTCGCGCATCTCCTCGCCGAAGATCAGCGGCCGCCGGACGATCTCTGGCGCGAGAGCCTCGTCGCCAGCCGCCTCTTGGAATATGAGCTTTGGGTTCGGATCAACGCGCGCGGCCTTGCTCGCTCCCACGGCGACGCGACGCGCGCGCTCATCGGCGCCATCGCCTTCCTCGAGTTGACACCCTTGGTCCTCGCGCGTGCCCTCGAAGCCTTCCCGGCGCCCGTACGCACGCTCGACGCGCTCCACCTCGCGGCGATCCAATTTCTTCGCACGCAAGGCATGACCGTCGAGCTTGCGAGCTATGACCGCCGGATGCTCGCGGCCGCCACGGCGCTCAAGATCCCGATCGCCAAACTCTAAAGGCTATCGGCTTTTACGATGAGAAGCCGGCCGAGCCGATCGAGACTCATCTCAAGCGCAGGCGCGCGACTCGAGCGCGCACGGCCCCGCGATCAGCGCCAGCGGCCGGTCATTGCCGAGAGTGAGAGGACCGATGGTGACGGGGTTGGGGTGCGATCCTGGGGGAGGTTTATAGCCAGGCGCTTCGAGCGAGGCGAGCGCCGCCGCCTCCTCCGACGGATTCGGCAAAGCCAGGCACGTCTCAGCCGGCGCGTTTGGCAGCGTTTTCGGCGCCGGGCAAGGGCTCGCCCGTCAGGTAATGGCGCAGCACGTCGGGATCGAGATCGGCACCGTTCGGCCAGACGATCGTACCGCTATCGGCATCAACGCGGACCTGCGCAAAATATTTCGGGTCGCGCAGCGGCGCGAAAACGCCGTTGAAACGCAGGTGGGACGCGAGATCGAGCTCCCCCGACGGCCCGTCGGCAAAGCGCAGGAACAGGCGATAGCCTTCCAGATAACGCACCTCGACGATGTCATTCAGCATGAAAGCGCCGACACAAGGCTTCCACCTCGCTGCGGTGGGAAACAGTCTCCTTAAGCATGCCGCACCCTGTCAAGGTCTTGCGAGTATAGCACATCGTCAGCCACGGCCACGAAGCCGCGCATTCTCGCCCTTGATACTACGGGCAAATTGGCGCTGTGGCGGGCGCCTCGCTGTGCCACGCCGAATTGATTTCTATCCCTCAACGAGGCATAGGACGAAGCGATGAAGGCGAAAGCGAAGACGCGAAAACCCGATGTGGGAAGCGAGCTCGTCGCCGGCATGGAGAATGCGCTGGCGCATGCGCGCGGCCGCAAACGCGCGGCGCGGCTCTGGCCGCGCCTATCTCCTGGTAATCGAGCGCAATCCCAAAGCCGTTCAAGGGGCACTGGCGAAAGCGAGCTGATCGCTTTCGCTCAGATCAAGCCGAGCACACACACGCGGCTCGCGATGAGCGCCAGCGGCCGATCATTGCCGAGGGTTCAGATTAGCGACATGGATATGGTGGGTGGGGAACATGTATGGGTTTTAGCCGAACTATCGTTCTTATGATAGTGTGTAGGGTTGCTGATGTGCAGCCGTCGAAACTGTTCATGTAGTCAAGGAAGTCGGGGGATGCCAGCTCATAGGAATCGAGAAGAGGCGGTAAACGTCGAACTTGCAATTTTGATCTCGCGATACGGTGTTACCGCCGATGGCGAGACGATTCATGTGCATGGCCGACATCGTCCGGACGTGTTGTTCCAGCTTCGTGGCCTGCGTGTTGTTATCGAAGGCAAGTTTCCCGATTTTCATGACGCTCAAAATGTTGTGCTCGAGGATGCGCGAAAGCGCGTTAAAAGTGGCGTCGCTCATATCGCAGCGGCCGTGGTTTATCCCCTCGAGCTACGGTCTACGCCGACCGCTAAGATCATAGAAACGCTAGAGCGCTCTCAGCTTAGGTTCAAAATCGTCGCCGAAACCTATGAGAGCGAGACGTGGTTCGCGGGTACCCCAGGCACTCTCATGGATGCGCTGAGACGCGCCCAAGAAGCACTTACAAAAGATGATATAGTTGAGCAGACAGCTAAAGGGCTATCTCTACAACTTGA
>CAYMNX010000158.1:0-4992 GCA_964391905.1 uncultured Rhizobiaceae bacterium | reverse complement strand
GGGCGAACGGGCGCGGCTCGCCAAGATTCTGGCCCAGCGCAATGCGGCGCTCGGCGCCATGCCGACTGCGCGCTACCTCTTTCCGGCGGGCGGCAGCGAAAGCTTCATGCCGGGCGCGCTCGGGGCACTTGGCGGACCGGAGCAGGACTTTCCCGCGATTCTGGCGCGGCTCACGCGCGAAGACGCCGCTGCCCTCGAAGCCGCGCTCCCAAGGCTCCGAACCGCGGGTGAGGAATTCAAACTGACGGCCACCTTGGCCCGCGGCGGCTTGTCGCTCGACGTCGCCGGACGGCGGCTGGTCTCGGCCGACGGAACGGTTCTCGGCGACGCTGTCTGGTTTACCGATGTCGGGGCGCGCGCCGGAGCCGAGCGCGAACGCGACAGCTTGCGCGCCGTGCTCGAGGCCTTGCCCGTTCCGATCTGGCGGCGGCGGGCATCCGACCTCACTTTGATTGATTGCAACCGCGCCTATGCCGCGGCGGTCGATGCTCCGCGCGAGAAGGCGGTCGCCGAAGGGCGCGAGCTCGCGGGGGCGGCGGCAGGAAAAGCGCTGGCCGCAAAGGCGCGCCAGACCGGAGAGGGCGCGGTCGAAAGCCGTCACGTCGTGGTCGGCGGCTCGCGCCGGCTTTTGGAACTGAACGAGATCCCGCTCGCCGCCTCGGGCGAATATGCGGGCGGCGAGTTGTTGGGCTTTGCCCGCGACCTGACCGACCTCGAGGCGGTCCAGGCCGAGCTGCAGCGCCACATCGCGGCGCATGCGACGGTACTTGAGCGTATCGCGGTGGCGATCGCCATCTATGGGCCCGACCGCCGGCTCGCCTTCTTCAACACCGCCTTCGCCCAGCTCTGGCACCTCGAGGAGGATTGGCTCTCGACCCATCCCCTGATCGAGGAGGTGATGGACCGGTTGCGCGAGCGCCGCCGCTTGCCCGAAGTTGCCGATTTCCGCGCCTTCCGCCGCCAATTGGTGGCGCAATTCACGTCGCTGATCGCGCCGCATGAGGAACTGCAGCACCTTCCGGACGAACGCACCTTGCGCCTCGTCGTTAGCCCGCATCCCTTCGGCGGCCTCACCTTCGCCTATGAGGACGTGACCGACCGGCTGGCGCTCGAGCGCTCTTACAACACCCTGATCCAGGTGCAGCGCGAGACCTTGGACCATCTTTACGAAGGCATTGCCGTCTTCGGCAGCGACGGCCGGCTGAAGCTCTGGAACCCCGCTTATGCGAAGCTCTGGAACCTTCCGCCCGAGGCGCTCGCCGGCGAGCCGCATGTCGCCGAGATCACCGAAAAGCTGCGCGAGTTTTTCGAGGAGCAACAGGCATGGCCCGAATTGAAGGCACGTATCATCGCGCGCCTCACCGCCGACACGCCGGCGAATACGCGGCTCGAGCGCCGCGACGGCTCGGTGCTCCAAGCCGTGACAGTGCCCTTGCCCGACGGCAACGTTCTCTTGAGCTATCTCGATAGCACCGATTCGATCCGCGTCGAGAACGCATTGCGCGAGCGCAACGAGGCGCTCGAGACCGCTGGACGCTTGAAGAGCGAGTTCATCGCCAATGTTTCCTATGAGCTGCGCACGCCACTCAATGCGATCATCGGCTTCACCGAGATACTGGCGAACCAGTATTTCGGCGAGCTCAACCCGCGCCAATCCGATTACGCGCAATCGATCCTCGAAAGCTCGGGTCAGCTCTTGTCGCTGATCAACGATATCCTCGATCTCGCAACGATCGAGGCGGGCTACATGGAGATCGACCGCTCGCCGGTCGACATCCACGCACTAATGTCGGGGGTCATGACGTTTGCCCGCGAGCGCGCGCGGGCGCAAGGCTTGCGCCTCGAATTCGATTGTCCCGCCGATATCGGCACCGTGCCGGGCGACGAGCGCCGCCTGAAGCAGGCGATCTTCAACCTCGTCTCGAACGCGCTGAAGTTCACGCCCGAAGGCGGCACCGTGACCTTGGCGGCGCGGCGCGAAGGCGATCGCGTGGCGCTCGTCGTCTCCGATACCGGCGTCGGCGTCGCGCAAGAGGATCAGCAGCGTATCTTCGAGAAATTCGAGCGCGGCAACACTCAGGCGCGGCAATCGGGCGCGGGGCTCGGCCTCTCGCTCGTCAAGAGCCTCATCGAGCTTCATGGCGGCAGCGTCGAGCTGCAATCGCGGCCGGGCCATGGCACGATCGTCACCTGCTGGCTCAATGCGATCGCACCAGTGCGCGAGGCGGCGCGGCTCAGCGCCTAAGCCGCCGGCCCACCATCCCCGCGATGATCGCCGGGCATTGCCGGAGGCGGCATCATCACGCATTGCGTAGGAGACCATCCCCAATCCCACTCAGTGGGACGACGGCCGCTACGCATTGCGACCGCGGCTCTTGTCTTGATGCGCGGCGCGCTCTCCTTCATTCTGGCGTCAATAAATCATGGGGAGGATCTGATGCTGTCTTGGACGCAACGCCTGATGGTCGCCATGACGATGGCGTTTGGACTGACGCCGATCGCCGCCATGGCGCAAAAGCCGATCGATGTCATCATCGCCCTGCCGTCGCCGACCCTCACTTTCAGCTCGCCCTTTCTCGCCGAGGATGCCGGGCTTTATAAGCAGGAAGGTCTCAACGTGTCGCACCGGATGCTGGTCGGCGTCGCCGCCGTCAATGCCGTGATCTCGGGAAGCGCCGATTTCACGGTAAGCACCGGGCCGGTGTTCTTGCGCGCGGCGGCCCAGGGGCAGCGTTTGCTCGCCATCGCCAACCTCATCGACAAGCCGCTGGTCGAGATGGTCCTGCGCAAGGACGTCCATGACGGACTCAAGGTCAATGATGGCATGTCCTTGGCGCAGCGGGGCGCGCTCTTGAAGGGCAAGACGATCGCGATCCAGGGCGTCGGCAGCATTATCCACGCTTGGGAGCGCTTCGTCGCCGCGCGCGGCGGGCTCGATCCGGAAAACGACGTGCGCATCGCGCCGATGGACCCGCCTGCTATGCTCGGCGCGCTGCAGACGAAGGCCGTCGACGGCTTTGCGACCTCGCTGCCCTTCACCACCGAAGCCGTCGTCAATGGCAGTGCGGTCATGTTTGCGAGCGCGGCCCAAGGCGCCGCGCCCGACCTCATCCCCTTTCCCTACGGTATCATCATGACAAAGCCGGAAACCTGCGCGAACAATCGCGAGAAATGCGTGCGCGTCGTGCGCGCCCTCGCTGCGGCCAATCGGATGATCCACGACGAGCCCGACAAGGCGCTTCAAATCCTCAGCAATCGCTTCAAGCAAATGGATCCGGCGGTACTCGCGGCTGCATGGAAGACCGTGCACCAGGCCCATGCCACCGATCTCCACGTGACGGAAGCCGTTCTCGCGACGGGTGAGAAGGTCAATCTCGAGGCGAAGCTTCTCGATCCGAAAGACAAGGTATCGTCCTACGACGGACTCTACACGGATCAATATCTGCATTGATCGCGCGAGAGGCCGCGTCGGACGCGTCTAGCGCTTGGGCACGCCGAGCTGCGCCGCCATCCAATCGGCACATTGCGTGCGCCAGAGATGGCCGCGATTGTGGCCGACATGAATGCCGCCTTCGAGCGCGACGAAGACGCAGGGGCCCTTCACCTCCTTCGCAACGCGTTCAGCATCCTGCCACCGCGTGATGCGATCCTCCTTGCCGGCAATGATGAACATCGGGCAGGTGATGCGGGATGTGACGCCCGAAAGATCGAAGGGCCGCGTCTTCTCGCGCGCCTCCTCGATGGTCTTCGAATGGGTGCGCAGCACATAGGCGCCTTTGAGGGTCGGCGGACGCTGGTCGAAATTGTCGATGACGCTATAGGCGCCGCTATTGGCGATCGCCGCTTTGACGCGCTTCTCGAAAGCGGCGGCGCGCGGAGCATAATAGCCGCCCATCGACGAGCCGGAAATGCCGACGCGAGTGCCGTCGAGATCGATCCGCTTCTCGACCCAGTCGATCACCGCGCCGACCGGCTCCTCGAAGGTGTGGCGCACCGGCCAGTCATACTCGGCTTCGCCCTGCCCCGGCCCGTCGAAGGAGAGGGTTGCGATGCCGCGCTCGAGGAAGAGCTGCTCGTAATAGTGCTGCTCCTCCTTCGTCGAATCCATGCCCGATATGATGAGGATCACCGGCTGCTTGCCGCTCGCGCCCAAGGGCTTCCTCAAATTGCCGTAGAGGTATTTTCCCTCGAACGGAATGGCGACGCGCTCGCCCGGCGGCGAAAGATGCGGCAGGGCAAGCGTGCGGCACTCGACGGCCTTCATATGCGCAGCCTTCATCTGTGCGACATCGTGCGTGAAATAGAATTTCGCGAAATGATATTCGACCGAGGCAGTGACGAGATGCGCAGCAGCCGACGCGTTTGCATTCTGCGCGAGTGAGGCGCGTCCGATCTTCTCATACATGGCGGCGCGCTCGCACCAAGCTTGGCACCAATCGTCCCAGCGGTCGATCGAATAGGCGACTTCGAGGAAATCCGTCACCGGCACGCCGCCTGCCGTGAGGCGGACCATCCAGCCGGCGCGCGCCGCTTTGATATTCGCATCCGGCACGCGTTCTTGTGCTTCCGCCATCTTCTCCTCCCGAGTTTATGAATTCGCGGACCGGCCGCGTTTCCCAGCGTCGCACACTATCGCATGCTCGACGCAAGCCGGAAAGAGCCCGTTGATGCGAGCGTGGCTCGTGTCAGGCGGCTACGTTGATGATGCGCGCCGCCGGCAATCGGATGCGGACCGTGGTGCCGATGCCGGGTACGCTCTCGATGTCGAGCCGGCCGCCGTGAAGCTCGGCAAGCGCTTTGGCGAGCGGCAGGCCGAGGCCGGTGCCGGTAAAACGCCGGCTTAAGGCGCCGTCGATCTGACGGAACGGCTCCAACGCGAGCGCGATGTCCGCCTCCTTCATGCCGATGCCGGTGTCTTTGACCGCGATGACCGGTCCATCCGGCTCGATCCCTGCGGATACGATCCCGCGGCCGCCGGCCGGCGTGAATTTC
>CAYMNX010000157.1:0-17519 GCA_964391905.1 uncultured Rhizobiaceae bacterium | reverse complement strand
CGGTCGAGACCTCGGCGATGTTGCGCACCTGCGCCGTCAGGTTCGAGGCCATCGAGTTGACGTTGTCGGTCAGGTCCTTCCAGGTGCCGGCGACGCCGGGCACCAGCGCCTGACCGCCGAGCTTGCCCTCGGTGCCGACCTCGCGCGCGACGCGCGTCACCTCCGAAGCAAAGGCGCGTAGCTGATCGACCATCGTGTTGATGGCTTCCTTCAGCTGCAGGATCTCGCCGCGGACATCGACCGTGATCTTCTTCGAGAGATCGCCATTGGCGACGGCGATCGTCACCTCGGCGATGTTGCGCACCTGCGCCGTCAGGTTCGAGGCCATCGAGTTGACGCTCTCGGTGAGGTCCTTCCAGACGCCCGTGACCTCGCGCACCTGCGCCTGGCCGCCGAGCTTGCCATCGGTGCCGACCTCGCGCGCCACGCGCGTCACTTCCGAGGTGAAGACGGAGAGCTGCTTCATCATCGTGTTGACGATATTGGCCGAGCGCAGGAACTCGCCCTCGAGCGCGCGCCCATCGACCTCCAAGGGGACGGTCTGCAGCAAATCGCCGCGGGCGACCGCGGCGATGGATTGAGTGACGGTCGTGATCGGCCAAAGCAGATCGTCGATCAGCGCATTGATCGAGGCCTCCATCTCCCCCCACGCGCCGAGGGAATGGCCCAGTCTGACGCGGCGCCGGGTTTTGCCGCGGCGACCGACCGCCTGGCCGACCTCTTCGAGCTCTTGCGCCATGCGCTCATTGGCGATGACGATCTCGTTGAAGGTATCGGCCACCTTGCCGGCGAGACCCGTCTGGTTGCTGGGCAGGCGAACCGAGAAATCCCCCACCCGCACCGCCTGAAGCGCGTCGAGCAAGGCCGTAAGATCGAAATCCGGCTCCTTCTCGCCATTCATGCGGTTCATTGTCGTATGGCCGCGTTTCGGCGCCACTTTCGCGTCGGCCGTCGTCGCCGCCAACCCGGCAAAATCTC
This sequence comes from uncultured Rhizobiaceae bacterium, assembly GCA_964391905.1. GTDB lineage: Bacteria > Pseudomonadota > Alphaproteobacteria > ATCC43930 > CGMCC-115725 > CAIKMD01. The sequence continues at coordinate 16,541 of CAYMNX010000157.1, read as the reverse complement.
CACCGAGATTTGCCTTCGCCCCGCGCCGCATAAGATCCTCCGGATTTCAGGGAATTCACGAACGGAATTCGCCAGTCCGGATGCTAGGGTCAGGATTATGTTGTTTTCATGGCGTGACTATGGTCGCGCCGCGGCCTACCGGCGGAAAATCCAGCCAAAGTGCCATTTCGGCAACACTCAGAGAGGTCAGGCGAAGTCTTTGACCTTACGGTGGCGATCGAGCGTCTGGCGGACGGCTTGGCCGAGGGTCGCGAGCTGATAGGGCTTGCGGAGAACGGGAAATTCGCACGCCGCCGCGCTCAGGGCCTTGGCGTAGCCGCTCGTCAAAAGAACGGGGACCTTGGGGAATTCCTTTTTCACATGATTGGCGAGGCTGAGCCCATCCGTCTCCCCCGGCATCACGACATCGCTGAGAAGGAGATCGACCTGATCGCCGGACGTCAGGACATTGAGCGCCGCGGCTGCCGTGTCGACCTGCCGCACGCGATAACCGAGCTGCTCGAGGAGGATCGCCGCCACCGCTCTCACCTCGGCATTGTCCTCGACCAGCAGGATCGCCTCGTCGCCGCGGCCACTTTCCTCGCTCGATCCCCGCTCCTCCTCTTCCTCGGTCGTCATCGCGCTTCGCGGCAGATAGAGCGTCACCGTGGTGCCGCCGCCGACCATGCTCGAAATCGTCGTGGTCCCACCCGATTGACGCGAGAAGCCATAGACCTGCGACAAGCCAAGGCCCGTACCTTGGCCGATCTGCTTGGTGGTGAAGAAAGGCTCGAAAACCTTGGCCAGCACCTCACCCGCCATACCGACGCCGGTATCCGAAACTTTGAGAGCGACGAAATCGCCCTTGAGGCCGTCAGTCGTGTCGCTGGCACGCAGCTCGCAATTCTCGGCCGTGATCGCGATCGTGCCGCCATCGGGCATCGCATCGCGCGCATTGACCACGATGTTGACGAGGGCAAGCTCGAGCTCAGCCGGATCGACGTCGACCGGCCACACATCCGGCGAGATGCCGATCTCGAGCTTGATGTTGCCGCGCGCCGAGCTGAGCAGAAAATCGCGAAAGGTGTCGATGCGGCGATCGAGCTTGACCAGCCTCGGATTGAGCGACTGGCGCCGCGAGAAAGCGAGCAGCTGGCGCGTCAGGCGCTCGCCGCGCGCCGAAGCGAGCTCGATCGCCTCGAGCGCCCGAATGTCGCGCGGCTGCGTGAGCCGCTGCTTCAACGACTGCGCCCGGCCGCTGATCACCATCAGGATATTGTTGAAGTCGTGGGCGACGCCCCCGGTCAATTGCCCGAGCGCCTCCATTTTCTGCGATTGCGCGAGCTGCTCTTGCGTGCGCCGCAAAGCGAGCTGCGCCTCGCGCCACTCGGTAATGTCGCGCGTGATCTTGGCAAAGCCGATCAGCGTTCCGGTCTCGTCGCGAAGCGCATCGACAACGGCGTTCGCCCAGAACAATGAGCCGTCTTTGCGCACCCGCCAGCCTTCGGCTTCGGAGGTGCCGGTGCGTGTTGCCATCGCCAACGCCCGCTGCGGCAGGCCGAGCGCGCGCTCTTCTTCCGTATAGATGAGCGCAAAATTCTGCCCCAGAATTTCGGCCTCGGTATATCCATGGATGCGCTGAGCCCCGGAATTCCAGCTGGTTATCAGCCCATCTGGGTCGAGCATGAAGAGGGCGTAGTCGGTCACGCCCGCGACGAGAAGCCGGAATTGGCGCTCGCTATTGCGCAACGCCTCGAGCGCTTCCTTCTCCGGCGTGATATGACGGCCGCTCAGATAGATGAGCCCGTCTTCCGCCGTCATCGTCCAGCTGATCCAGCGCCAGGATCCGTCCTTGTGGCGCAGGCGATCTTCCAACCGGACCGTTTGGACGCCTTCGGCCAGTCGCATCCGCGCCGCGCGGGAATGCTCGGCATCGGCCGGATGGCGCAGCGCGTTCACATGCATTCTCAAAAGCTCGCTCTCGCTCCAACCCAGAAGCTTCGTCCAGGCCGGATTGACCGCGAGAAAATAGCCGCCGAAATTGGAAACGCCGAAAAGATCGTCGGAGATGTGCCAGATACGATCGCGCTCACGCGTCCGTCGCGTCACCTGCTCTTCCAACACATCGGTCAGATTGCGAAGCGATTCCTCGGTCTTCACCCGACCGGTGGTCTCGATGCAGGTCGCCAACACGCCGCCGATGCCGCTCGGCGCGGTTGGATCGGGGACGGGGCTGTAGCTGACCGTTAGGCAAATGTCCTCGCTGCGCCCGCCGTGACGCTTGACGGTGAGCGGATGGTCCTCGCCGAAGAAGCTCCCGCGCTCACCCCGGAGGATCGCCTCGCTGACCGGCCCGATGCGGCCATAGGCCTCGCCCCAGACCTCGCGCAGCGGACGGCCGAGGGCGGCGGGATGCTTGTCCCCAAGAATAGAGCAGTAGGCGTCGTTATAAACGAGGGCGAGATCGGGCCCCCAACGCAGCGCCATCGGAAAGTTGCACCCAAGGATCGTCTCGGTCATCAAGCGGAGACTGGGTGACCACGTGTCGCTCGCCCCGATCGGGGTTTGCGACCAATCGAATTCGCGAATGCGGCGCGCCATTTCGGTGGGCGCGATTTCTTCACCACTACTCATGCAGCGACTATCACTCTCTGGATCGAAGAATGCGGCTGCGGGCATTACGGCGCTTGCTCATGGGCTCGATCACCTGTCGATGGCAGCCGTTTGTGGCAAAAAACAGGACCTATTTAAGGACGATACGGCGGCTATTTTGTGCTCTCGCTGAGGCGGGGCGCGTTCGCAACCGCAACCGGCAGACCCCGGCGCTCCAGCTCGGCGCGCCGCACCGCACCCCAATCGACACGGTGCGACTGATCGCCGGCCACGGCGGCAATACGCTTCGCCAGTTGCTGCGGCAGTTCCGGCTTGAAGGTTTCGCCGTCATCGATCGCATCGGCTTGCGTTTTACTGGGATGGACCTCGACCAACAGGCGGCCATCGACCCAGGCTGCCGCCCCGGCCCGATCGATGACGCGAACCGGCGTGCCGATCAGGACGTCGTGGAACAGCGCAGCGATGTCCTCGGGATAAAGATGAAGACAACCATGGCTCACATTGCGGCCGACGCTGTCGGGCTTGTTCGTGCCGTGAATCAGGTAATTGGTCCAGCCGAGGCGCAGCGCGAATTCGCCAAGTGGGTTGTCCGGTCCTGGCCCAATAGCGGCCGGTAATTCCGGCCGCTCGGCGCGAATGGAGGGCGGCGGGACCCAGATCGGCGCCTCTTCCTTGCGGACGACCCGCGTCGTCCCGCGCGGGGTCGTGCGCCCGCCGACGGCGACGCCCGCGGGATAGGTCACGACACGGCCGCCTTCCGCCGGATAATAAAAAATCCGGCGCTCGGCCAGATTGATCACGATACCCTTTCGCGGCGCGTCGGGAAGGATGTAGTAGCTCGGGATGGTGACGGCCTTGCCCGCCCCCGGGAACCACGGATCGATGCCCGGATTGGCGGCAACGAGCTGGACATAGCCGAGATCATATTCGCGCGCGATGTCGAGCAGCGTGTCGCTCGCCGTGGTGATGCGCGTCTCCACGGCACCGACGGCGACCTGGCCGGGTGCGAGCGGATATTCCGCCGCGGCGGCCGGCACCAAGTAGAGGCCGATGACAATCCCCCACGCGCCTAAGCACGCTCTGCCCATCCGCCGCCTTTCGGCTCGGCCGCTCCGCGCGGCCGGATCCGCTCTTGCTCTTTTAGGGATCCGGCTGCGCGATGGGACCAGCTATTTCTGCAGGCCCCGCTGATACATCCGATCGGCCTTTTGATTGGCCTGATCGGCCGTCGCTTGCGCCTGCTGTGCCGTCTGCAACGCCCGTTGCGCCGTGGCGAGAGCCTGGGCGGATTGATCATTGCTAGCCGTGCTCGTCGTCGCCGTCGTTTCCGCACCTCGATCGCTGGAGCAGGCGCCGAGCGCGAGGGGCGCCGCCGCCAGCAGAACCAGTTGCACCGTTCGAACATAACCACGGACCATTTCCACCCTCCATTCATCGTGTGCACTTGCCGTGCACGAAGATTCTGCGCTGAGAGCGCGGGGATACGGTTCGGCGCCGCATTCCGACGGCAGCGCGCAGCGAATGCCGTGCCGTTAAAAGTTCGTGAACCATATTTGGTTCCCAATCCTGCCAGAATTGGCAGCACGCGCGGTGCTGCGACAAGGACCCGGGGCGTTTAGTGTGGATTTCTTACGGCAAAGCCGTCATTCTCGACGCGAGTTAGGCCAGGGGGCGAAGGTCCGCCGGAAAGATGGTGAAGGCCGGCCCGAGCGATGATCGGGGTTCTGCGGTAATGCGTCATTTTTGTGCCGGATGGATCGTCCGCATCCGGGGGATCGTCTCGCCTCACCGCGTCTTGCAAAGATCGGCGCTGCTGCTCTGCGCGGCGCTGTGCCTGGCATTCATCGCCCCGCGCGCCATGGGCGCCGCCGCACCGATGCATACGGCGCCGCTCGCTACGGCGCCGCTGAAGGCCGACAAGGTCCTGGTGTTGAAAAGCAAACGGCGGCTCGTGTTGCTGCGCAACGGCGTCGTGCTTAAATCCTATCGGATCGCGCTCGGCCCGCAGCCGCGCGGGCCGAAGCGGCAAAGCGGCGATGGCAAAACGCCTGAAGGGCTCTACACGATTGACGGGCGCAACGAGCACTCGGCCTACCATCTTTCGCTCCACATCTCTTATCCCAACCCGGACCAGCAGGTCAGCGCCATAGCGGCTCATCTCGATCCCGGCGGGGACATTTTCATTCACGGGCTGCCGACGGGTTTCGTCGATGCCGATCGGGTTCGTTTCCGCAAGGATTGGACGGAAGGCTGCATCGCGGTCGAGAACGTCGCGATCGAAGAGATCTGGAACGCGGTCGACGACGGAACGCCGATCGAGATCAGGCCTTGAGGCGCCGCGCTGTCACACGCGCGGATCAGTCCCAATAGGGCGCCACCTTACCGAAGCGGCCCCACGCTTTTGCAAGATCGCCCAGCGCCTCTTTTTCGCGTTGGCGCAGCTCCGCGAGGAGCAGGCTGGCCTCGCTGCGGCTGCCGGATCGCGATAGCTCGGCAAGCATTTTTCGCGCCGTCGCAATATCGTTGAGCGCGCCGAGAACGTCCTGAAGTTCCGAGAGTCGATGCGAATACCGCGCGACGCGCTTGCGTCGATAGAGGCTGCCGAGAAACTGCGAGGCATAGCGAAGCCGCTTCGAGGCTTTCCGCAGCTTGTGACGTTCCGCCGCATCGGCTTTGGCAATGCGGCGTCCGGTCTTTTCAACTTTATGCGCAAGTCGCGCGAGCCATTGGGGCGCGACCTCGACGAGCGGCCTGTCGATAAGGGCTTGCGCTTCGGAATTGCTTCCGTCGTGCCAGCCATCTTCGTCGATCAAGGCGCCGAAGGTGAGAATGAGCGTCGTGTAGCGTGGCGATTGAATAATCTCGCGAACAGCGGCATGCGCCTCGTGGCGCGAGCGCGCGACGGGCTTTGCGATCGCCTCGGCGGCGCGCCGCGCGGCCTCGGCCGGTTTGACGAGATCGAGCGTCGCCGTGGCAAAGACGTCCCAATCGCGTGCGCGGCCCAGCTCGCGCCCAAGCCATTTAACCTCGGCGTCAAGCCAGCGCATCTCGGGCGAGTCCGCGACGGGACGAAACAGCCGGATCGCGCTCCGCAGCCGTCGCGCCGCGACCCGCATCTGGTGGACGCCATCGACTTCCGCGCCATCGAGCGCTGGCGCCTGATTGGCCAATAGCTGACCCATCGCGTGGCGCAAGATGAGCCGAAACCCGTCGCGAACCGTGTGGCTCTTCGTGAGGGTCAAGGACCCGGCCTTGACGGCTTCGCTTTTCCTCTGGTCGATGAGTTGATAGCCGCGATCGCCCTTGCTGACGGTCTCGATCGTCATCGGCGCCACCCGCAGCAGCGCCAAGGCGAGGCGATAGAGCACGCCCTCTTGACCGTTCTTGCTATCACCGGCGAGCTCGAGCTCGATTTCCGCGACCGGCGCCGAGCGGGTCCCGGCCACGATCTTGCCGCGGTCAAATGCCACTTTCACGCGCGTGGTGTCGTCCGGCCGGATCTCGATCTCGGTGCGATGAATATCGGTCGCGAAAACGGGATGGAGGCTTGCCGCCGCATGAGGAGGGATGAGCTTTGCGACGGGCGGGGTCGTCAAGCGGCGAAGATCGAGCTCGGGCTCTTCGACCGGCCACTCCCATTCGGCGCGCGCCACGCCGCTCGAGCCCGAGCCGTTGCGAGCGGCGCCGTTCGGACGCGCCTTGATCCCTTGCACATATTGATCCCCGTTGAGGCGTAACCGCAGCGCGACACCTCGCTTGGCCAAAGCGAGGTCGTCGCTATCGAAGTAGCGGGTGACGAGATGCGCGGTATGCGGCTGATTCATGGCAGTGCCAAGGCGCGACGCAGCGCGCTCCAGCGCCGTCATGTCGCGGGACGCAGCGCGCAGCTTCAGTTCGATTTCGATGTTGCGGTCGATATCAGCCATCGAGGCTTCCGCTTACCGTCGAAAGGTTAAAGATGCGGCGCTGACGATCCCTTTCAAGAGAAAATAATCGGCGCGGCCGGTGAGCTATGAGCGGCTGCGCGGCGCGCTTGCATGCAAGCGGAACCGCCTCTGCAGGCTACGGTTATTGGCTCGACGGGTTCTATTTTTAACAGGGAAACAGCCATGCCCAAGACCGCCGTCGATCGGCTTGTCGAAATGGTGGAGCCTGGGGCATCGACATGGCTTTCGGACTGCCGGGCGATGGCATCAACGGTATCATGGAAGCCTTGCGCAAGCGCAGCGAAAACATTCGCTCGTCCAAGTGCGGCACGAAGAACCGGCGGCGTTCATGGCCTGCGCCTATGCGAAGCTCACGGGAAGCTTGGTTGCTGCCTCGCACCTCGAGCCCGGGCGGCATTCATCTCCTCAACGGGCTCTACGACGCGAAGCTCGACGGTGCGCCGGTGCTTGCCGCCGATGTCGCCAATCTGGCGAAGCCACTGATGCGCGGCACCTCGGCGCGCGACAAGATCGTCAAGACCATCCTGCGCGATACCGCCCGCGAGCTCATCTGAACTCGAGGCCAATAAGTCGCGGCGCGGGCGTTACCGGGACTGCGCGCGACCGAAAGCGCGCCTCAATTCGTCCTTGGCCCGAGCGAGAATCTTTCGTCGCGCTGCCGGAAGATTTCTGCCGGCACGGTTGGTATAGAAATTGAGCATCGACATGGCCGACTGATAGGCTCCGGCCTTGCGTCGCTTGCTGCGCTCCGCCGAGCGCTTGAGCGAGAGCGCGATCCGCTTCGGATCGCGCGAGGCGAAGACGCGCGGCTCGGTGTCGAGCGCGTTGCTGCGCTTCGAGACCGCCGCCGACCATTTCCGTCGGCTTGGCGCTCGCTGCCGCGATCCTGTGCGACCGGATTTTTTGCGAACGGTTTTAGACGGCATCAGCGGCTCCGCACCCGGCGCAAAGCCTCGCCTCCTAATGCGCCGAGGACGTCCGGGACGGGTTCTTCATACCGCTCGAGATCGACTGAACCATGCGGTAATGGTCCTGCAAGATCGGGAGCGTCTGTGCCGCGAAGGATTGAAGGGACGAGTCCTTTCCGCTCTTGCTCTCGGTGGTAAAGAGCGAGACGGCTTCCTTATGCGCGGTGATCTGGTCGCTGACATAACGTCGATCGAAGGCGTTGCCGCTCAACTTCTGTAATGCCTCCGCCTTTTTCTGATCGGCGCTCGAAGGGCTCGTCGGAAGCTTGATGCCTTCCTGGGAGGCGATCGATTTGAGCTGATCATTGGCCTTTGTATGGTCGTCGACCATCCGCTGCGCAAAGTTCTTCACGTCTTGGTTACTCGATTTCTGCAGTGCGATTTGCGCTGCCGCGACTTCTGCGAGGCCCGCCCGCGCGGCTTTGGTGGCGAAGCTGTGGTCGGCCTTGGGCACGCTCGCGGCGGCGTGCGTTCCGCCCGAATTGGTGCTGTTGGTCGTCTGCGGGTAGACGAGGCCGGCGCTTCCGATCAGCGCGGCCAAGGCAATTGCGGCACATTTCAACGGCTCGTAGGTCATCGCATGTCCTCGCTGGTAAACGCCATTCTGCTGAAAGAGCGATGCATCCTTCGGCGTTGCACAAGAGGCGCAGTTGGCCGAGAGCACATCATCTTTTGTCAGAGAGAAAAACGCGAAGCCGCGACGGCGGTTCCACCGTCGCGGCTTCTGCCGCTTCGAGCGAGGCGCTTATCGGCTCACATGCCGGGTGCCTGAATGATAATCTCAACGCGCCGGTTGCGCGGCTCATTCACGTTGTCGGCGGTTGGAACCGCAAGCTCGTTCTTGCCGACGCCCCTGGTCTCGATCTGGTTCGGCGCAATACCGTCCTCGATCAGCGCCGCGCGACGGGCGTTCCCGCGCCGGACCGACAGCGCCTGGTTATACCGCGCGCTGCCGACCGTGTCGGTATGGCCCGTGGCGATGATCCGGGTCGCTTGCCCCTGCTTCGCGTTCTGGGCGGCCTGATTGACGACCGCGCGCGCATCGGGAGTGAGGGTTGCGCGGTCGAACTCGAAATAGACCTCGAAGGGACGCGGTGCGGGTGGGACCGCCGCCGCAGGCGGCGGCGCCGCCGGCGTAATGGCCGGGGTCGGCGGCGGTGGCGGCGGCGGCGCGCCGAATTGATGGCGGAAGGTGATCAGGAAGGTATGATTGTTGAGATCGCCCGCACGCGACTCCAAGCCGTTGCTCGCGCGAAAACTGACATCGTGGGCGACAAGGTAGTGATAATCGAGACCGACATGGTCATTGGGATTGAGTGCGTATTCGACGCCGGCGATTCCCTGAAAGGCGGGCACATCGTCCTGGCCGGAAACGGTGAGACCGTTCTGCGAGCCGGAGCGATTCCAAGCATGGGCATAACCCACACCGACACCCAGATGCGGATGAAGCGGGAAGTACGGCGTGACGTAATTGAAGTCGTAGAGCACATTGGCCATGACGGTCAGTAGCTGGGTTCGACCCGATCCCGGCGCGCCGTTGATATGATCGACTTCGTTATTGCGGTAGCCGGGCTCCAACTCGACGCGTATGCCGTTGCCGAGCGAATAGCCGAACGTCCCGATTCCGGTCAGGCCAGCCCCATAGCTCACCGTGGCGTCGGTACCGCCGCCGCGAAACCGGTTGTCCTCTTCGAGATTGGCGCCAATGCCACCCCCGATATAAAAGCCGGGCGGGAGGGTGAAGGGGATCGGACCGTCCGCTCGTGCCGTGTGGGCCAATAAGCCGAGCGATAGCAATGCCATCGAGCCCGTTTGTGCAACACGGCGGAGGGTGGGGCACTGGAGATTGTTGTTCCGATTAGCTTTTGTCATGGTCCTACCTTCTGCTGGATCGTCGCGGCCGCATTTCAGCAGCGAAATTGAGGCGAGATTTAGGTGCCTTTTTGAAAAGTCGTGGCGTCATCCACAAGTGCGTGTTGATATCTTTGCGATACACGTTCTTGCTGCACTGCGTGAATTATTGTTGCAGAGCAACAAAATAGCGGCTTCACAACCGAAGCCGCTCGTCATTGAGTGGGAACTATGCTGGCGACCCATCCGACCGGTCGCCGCCAAAGGAATACCGTCGCGCGTCAGCGGAACTGCCGCCGCAGCTGTGAACCGTCTTTTTCTCACGCGCTTCCTCCCTATCGAGAAGGCGATAGACCGCCGCTCCGCGTTAAACGAAGGAACGGGAAGCCGGTTCCTCGCTTGCGCTGCTTATGAGCTGGTTAGACCGACGGCGCGGCGCATTGTCGGCGTGATCGATTGGCGAAGTGTCGCCATCGCCGCCCAAGGATCCTGTTTACGCGCGCGCAGGAGGGCCGGAACCGTGGCCAAGGTGAATTTGTCGGGACGGAGCGTCGCGACGACCTCGCCCCAATCGAGTGGCATGGCAACCGGCGCACCGCGGCGGGCACGCACGACATAGGGCGCAACCGCGGTCGAGCCTTTGTCATTGCGCAGATAGTCGATGAAGATCTTATGCGTCCGCATGACCTTGCGGGCGTTGAGGGTAAAGCGCGAGGGCGCGGCTGCGGTGAAGCGCTCGCCAACCGCATGCGCAAACTCCTTGAGCGGCTTCCACCCGATCCCGCGCCGCAGCGGCGCGACCACATGGAGCCCCTTGCCGCCGGTAGTCTTGGCGAAGGATTGGAGGCCGATCGTCTCGAGATAGCCGCGCAAGGCCACAGCCGCCTCGACCACCGCGGAAAAGGCGACATCGGGAGCCGGATCGAGATCGAAGATCAGCTGATCGGGCTTCTCGGGATCGTCGCCCCGCGCGCCCCAGGGATGAATCTCGATCACGCCTTCCTGGATGAGCATGATCAATTCGCGCGTGTTCCGGATCATCACATATTCGGAGGTGCCGTGCTTTTCTTCGATCGCGACGCGCGGCAGCGATTTGACGCCGGTGGCGAAATGCTTTTGGAAAAAGCACTCGCCCCCGATTCCGATCGGACAGCGCAGGAGGCTCAACGGCCTTTTCACCAGATGGGGCAGGATGAACGCGGCGACCGCGTCATAATATTCCGCCAGTTGCAGCTTGGTGATGCCATCATCGGGAAAGACGACCCGGCTCGGATGGCTGATCGTGATGCCACCGACCTCGCTTTTCGCTTCCGCTCGCATTGTTGTCCGGCTCGCGGCGGCGCGCACCGGCGCCGCCTTTTCGGGCTTGGCCTTGTTTTGCTTGCGCGGCGGTGTCGCCGTTTCGAGCGGCGGTATCGTCGTTTCCTGCGTTACCGCCGTCGCCGGCTTGTCCTCGCGCAAACCCTGAAATGAAGGATGGCGCAAGACGCCGTCGCGCGTCCAGGAAAGGAACTCGATCTCGGCCACCAGCTCCGGCCTCACCCAATGCACGCCGCGGCGCGCCGCGCGCGGGACATCGACAAACGGCGAATCGGACCGCTGCAATTTTTTCAGCTGCTTGAGAAGCGCTATCGAGACCGATTGGGTGAAGCCGGTCCCGACGCGTCCCGCATAGTGGAGCTTTCCCTCCTTGTAATAACCGATCGACAAGGCCCCGATCCCGGCGCGCGCGGTCTTCGGATCGGTAAAGCCGCCGATCACGAACTCCTGGCGCATCACGCATTTCGTTTTGAGCCAGGCCTTGCTGCGTCCCGATTCATAGGGCCCGTCGGCGCGCTTCGAGACAACGCCTTCGAGCCGCAAATCGCAAGCCTGCTGAAAGACCGCCGCGCCGCTGCCGTGAATATCGTCCGAGAAGGCGACCAGGGGCGGCGGCGCCGCGAGGAAGCGACGCAGCAGGTCCTTGCGATCGCGCAGCGCCGCTTGACGCAAATCGTAGCCGTCGACATGGAGGAAATCGAAGACAATGTAGCGGAACTCATCGTCCCGCCCGTTGCTCAAGGCCTCCTGTAACGCGGCAAAGCTCGATTGGCCGCGCTCGTCAAGAACCGCGATTTCGCCGTCGAGCGCGCATTGGCGCGCCGGAAGCGTCGCGAGCGTTGCAGCAATCGGCTTGAAGCGATGCGTCCAGTCCTGGCCGGTACGCGTCATCAGACGAACCGCATCACCCTCGCAGCAAGCATAGATGCGGTAGCCGTCGATCTTGATCTCGTGAATCCAGCTTTCGTCATTGGGCGGCCGATCGACCAGCGTCGCCAATTGCGGCGGAATAAAGGACTGGAGCTTGCCGCGCTTGACGCCGGCGACACGCTCGATGTCGGCGCTGCGCAGCGCCGGCGATGGCTTGGCCGGCGCGCGCTTCGCACGGGTGCGAGGCGTCGGCGTCGGCGCCGCAGGCCGGTCCGACTGCCATGCTTTGACATCGGGCGCCGCCGCGATTTGCTCCATCGTTTTCCCGCTGGCAACGCTCGTCACGGCGGATTGCAGCAGCGAATCGCCCTCGCCCGGCCGCGCTTCGTCATCGCGCTCCTTGATCAAAAGCCAGTTATCGTGCTTCTCGTCCCGGGCACGGCCGCCCATGCGCACCAGCAGCCACCGCCCGTGCAGCCTTTCGCCGTGGAGGATGAATTTAAGCCGGCCCTTCGCGTAATCCTTATGCGCATCGCCTTCCGGCTCCCATGTGCCGCGATCCCACAGCATCACGGTTCCGCCGCCATATTGGCCCTGCGGGATGATGCCCTCGAAACCGCCATAGGCGACCGGGTGGTCCTCGACATGGACGGCAAGGCGGCGGTCGGCGGGATCGAGGCTCGGCCCTCTCGTCACGGCCCAGCTCTTCAATACCCCATCGAGCTCGAGGCGAAAATCATAATGGAGCCGGCGGGCGGCATGCTTCTGGATGACGAAGGAATTGCCTTTTCGCCGTGACCGCCGGTCGGGAGCGGGCTCCGACGTGATTTTGAAATTGCGTTTTTTCTCGTAACGTTCGAGCGATTTCGATTGGAGTGTCATCACACCGGATCGATGGCAATGAGGGCAAGGCCTGTCTCGGGATCCCTCCGCTTACGCAGATAGCTCGGCGGCTGAATGACGATGATCTCCAGTGTCGGACGAACGCGGGCTTCGAGCAAGTGTCCTCCGACGGTGCTGCCATCCGCCTTGCCCAAGACCGCATGGGCATGGAGCGACGGCGTCCCGCCCGCTACCGCGACATCGCCAATCAGGGACAGGACCTCGACCTGCTCCGTGACCGGAATTCTTTTGTACTGCTTCGTCGACCAGTCGAAATAGCCGAGGATGGCGCTGCTGAAGGCGCCGATGGCGGTCAGCGATGCGGCCTCGACCTCTTGCTCGCGGATGAACGCCTGAAGCGACGCGATGACTTCGTCGCCCGGCTCGAGCACAACAGCGTAAGTAATGGGCGGATCGGCATTGAGCAGCTTGTGTCGCATAATGGTAAAACCGATCGGCCCGCCTCGCGGTTGCATCCGTCCGGAACCTCGCAGCGGCGACGGCGTTGACCGTGCATGGTAGAAAGCCGAAGCCGCGATCCCGAGACGAACCCCGCGCCGCGCAAGACAACGACGGAAGCGCGCCAGGGTGTCACTATCGGCCGAATGCGCTACATCTTGATGTACTCGGTCGCCCTCGCCGCGCTTGCCATGCTGCTGGTTTATCTTTTCATCATCTGAAATCGGTCGCTTGCGACGAAGGCAAGGATCGATCGCATGGCGATGCGATCCACAGAGTGCGGCATCGCGACTTCAATGCCAATCATTCGCCAGCAATGCCGCGCAAGGATGCGGAAGTTTAGCCCAAATAATCGGCGCGCCGCTCCTTCCACCGCGCTATCGTTTTAGAGCCGCATGACCTGCCTTTCACAGTACCGGCGCGGGACATTTCTGTGTTTTTGCAAAAAGCTCCCCTGCCACGACTCTGTACGAGTACTGCCCAAAACCCGCCCTTTTTAAGGCCCACCTTGCAACAGCAGAATATTCGGTGGTGAACCTCTCTATGCGGTTTCGCCACCCGGTCGAGAACGATAGCAATTTGCGCGAGGGCGGAGGATGGATCCTTTCACGAATATTCTTCTTGTTTCGAATCGGGTATCGGAGCCGTCCGGCGGTGCGATGCAGGGCGGCTTGGCGGCCGCACTTTTCGCTGCGATGGAAAGGTCGTCCGTCACCTGGATAGGAAGCAGTGGCCGGTTCACGACGCAGACCATGGGCGAGCTACCGATCACGACCAAGCCGATCGGCGATAGCCGACTCGCGACGGTGGATTTCCCGGCTGCCGACTATCGCCGCTTCTACAACGGAATGTCGAATTCGGCGCTGTGGCCGTTGCTGCATTACCGCGCCGACCTGCTGCGCTACGAGTCGGAGGCTTACGGCTCCTATCTCACGATCAACGATCTAATGGCCGAGGCGGTTTGCCGCGTAATCGAACCCAATTCGCTCATCTGGGTGCATGATTATCATTTCTTCCCATTGGGCGAGCGGCTGCGGCGGCGCGGTCTGCAAAGCCCGATCGGCTTTTTTCTCCATACGCCGTTTCCGACCCGCTCCGTTCTCGCCTGCCTGCCGAAGCACCGCGATCTCATGCGTACGCTTTCGGCCTATGACGTCATCGGCTTTCAGACCGACGACGATCTGCTGCGCTTCCGCGACTACGCGACGAACGATCTCGCCGCGACCATGATCGGGCAGACGGATCTGTGGTTTGACGATCGCCGCGTGAAGCTCGGCGTGTTCCCGATCGGGATCGATGTCGAACGCTTCGCCGCCGCGGCCGAAAGCAGCCGCAAGAGCCGAAAGCTTGGCCGCATCAAGCGCGGCCTCGATAGCGGCAAGCTTGTGATCGGCGTCGATCGGCTCGACTACAGCAAGGGGCTTCCCTTGCGCTTTCAGGCGTATGAACGCTTTCTCATGCGTTACCCCGATGAGCGCAAGCGTGTGTCTTTCCTTCAGATCACGCCGCCCACACGCTCCGAGGTCGAGAGCTACCGCAAGATCAGAGCCGAGCTCGCGAGCACGGCGGGCGACATCAATGCGCGCTTCGGTGATGTCGGCTGGCTTGCGCTCAACTACATCAACGAGTCGTTCCCCCCCGATCGGCTGGCCGGGTTCTATCGCATCAGCAAAATCGGTTGCGTTACGCCGCTGCGGGACGGCATGAATCTCGTGGCGAAGGAATATGTGGCGAGCCAGGATCCGCGCGATCCGGGCGTTCTGGTGCTGTCCAAATTCGCGGGCGCCGCCAAGGAACTGAACGCAGCGATCCTGGTTAACCCCTACGATACGGAGGAGGTCGCGGCCGGGCTTTACCAGGCGCTCTACATGCCGCAAGCGGAACGCTTGGAGCGCTGGAGCACCTTGATGCGCGTCCTGCAAAACGGGAGCCTGCAGAGTTGGTACGATTCCTTCATCGTCGCCCTGCGAACCGCATCAATCACGACCGCGCCGCTTGTCGACCGGAGCGTCGCCTGACCGGCCAGCGCATTCGCCGCGGAGCGGGTTGAACATTAAGGGCGAAGAAGAAGATGCAAAATGTCGTAGCCCTTCGGCGCGAGGCCGCGTGGCACGGCGACGACCGTAATTGGTCGGCGGCTGGCCTTCACAAGATACCGCGGATCTACGTCGTCCCGGCGCAAAGCGGGGCGGATCCTTCCATCTGCGCGGCCGCCGCGCGGCTTCATTTCAACTGGATCGACCTTCCGCTCCGCGAAGCGCGCGAGGTCGCGCAGTGGCGCAGCTGGATCGACGCCGCCGATGAAGCGGGCCTCTTCGTCATGGCGGCGCTCGATGCGGCCGCGCTCTGCGATGGCGATCCGCAGGCGCAAGCCGCGGCCATTCTCGATCAGCTCGTTCCGGCGGGGATCGCCGGCATGCGCTGCTATAAGGCCCATTGCGGCACGGCGGATTGGTGGCGATCCTTTCTCGCCATCGCGCGCGGCGCCGCTTCCCAATTAATCTGGGTGATGGACTCGATTGGCGCCACGGCGGACGAAACCGCCGCGGTTCTTCCGTCCGGCTTCGACTGGGTTCTGAGCAGCAGCAAATGGTGGAACGGCCGCGACGCTTGGCTGATCGAGCAATACAACCGCTTCCGTCCCTTTGCCTGCTCGATCGGCTTTCCGGAAAATCTCGACGGCGACCGGCTCCGCGCCGAACTCGAGCGCAGCGGCATCAGCGATGACCAAGGGATTCTCGAGCATTATCGTTGGCGTTATGCGCTCGCCGCATTTTCTGATGACGGCGTCATGATGCCGATGGGCTTCGAGGTGGCCGCGCCCGGCCGCGCACCGGCGGCCGCGGTGCCGCTCGATCTGCGCTCTTTCATCACCGCCGTCAATCGCGTCAAAGCCGCTTTCTTCGATCCGCTCCTCGGCTTGCCGCAGCGTCAACTTCCCGCCGGCGATGCGGTTCTGCTGGTGCGCGATGCGGCGGATCGGCGCGCCGCGAGCTGCTTTGTCGCCAACCCCAACCACCGCGGCGTCACCGTCGACATCGCGAAGGTGGCCGAGCGCGATGGAATCGCCCTGCGCCACCTGCGCGATGCAACGCCTGACGGACCGGGACGGCTGATCGATTACCCCCTCTGGCTCCCGCCGCTGAGCTGGCGCTTTTTCACGGCGCCCGTTGAAGCGGCGGTCGCTGCCGTTCGACCCCGCCGCGTCGGGCGGCGCGAGCGGCGAAAGGAGGCGGCCCGCGAGACCGATTTCTCATCGCTGACCGGCGGCCGCATCGCGATCGAGCATGTTGCGCCCGAGATCGACGGCGGACGCTTCCCCATCAAACGCGTGGTCGGCGATCGTCTTGAGGTCGAAGCGGATATTTTCCGCGACGGGCATGACGTCCTGAAGGCGGCTCTGCTATTGCGCCGCGATGACGACGCCGTTTGGGCCGCGGTTCCGATGCGGCACTGGGACAACGACCGCTGGGTCGCCGCGACGGCCCTTACCGAGAATTGCCGCCATCGCTACACCATCGAAGCATGGACGGACCTCTTCGCATCGGCGCGCGAGCGCCTGACCAAAACCTATGACGCCGGCCAAGACGTCCGCGCCGAGATCGCGGAATGCCAAGCGATGATGGCGGCTGCCGCCAAGCGGGCCGATGCG